>CAYVHP010000001.1:0-37818 GCA_964451265.1 uncultured Caulobacteraceae bacterium
GAAGGCGCTGACCGGCGCAGCGTCGTCGCCGAACTTCACCTCGATGCCGCCCGAGGTGACCTCGACAACGGTGACGGTGACGGTCTGGCCCTTGCGATAGGTGTCGGCCGCCATGGGATCGCCGCCGAGCTGCTTGATGCCCAGGGAGATGCGTTCCTTCTCCACGTCCACGTCCAGCACCTTGGCCTTGACCATGTCGCCCTTCTTGAAGCGGGCCGCAGCCTCTTCGCCGGGGGTGTTCCAGTCGATGTCGGACAGGTGCACCATGCCGTCGATATCGTTGTCGAGGCCGATGAACAGACCAAATTCGGTGGTGTTCTTGACCTCGCCTTCGACGGTCGAGCCGACCGGGTGCTGTTCGGTGAACTGCTCCCAGGGGTTGGGCATGGCCTGCTTGAGGCCGAGCGACACGCGACGCTTTGAGGCGTCCACGTCCAGCACCACCACGTCCACTTCCTGCGAGGTGGAGACGATCTTGCCGGGGTGAACGTTCTTCTTGGTCCAGGACATTTCCGAGACGTGCACCAGGCCCTCCACGCCCGCTTCCAGCTCCACAAAGGCGCCGTAGTCGGTGATGTTGGTGATGCGGCCGGTAAAGCGCGCGCCCGGCGGATACTTGGCTTCCACCCCGTCCCACGGATCAGACTGGAGCTGCTTCATGCCCAGTGAGATGCGCTGGGTGTCCGGGTTGATCTTGACGATCTGCACCTTGACGGTGTCGCCCACGGCCAGGACCTGGCTGGGGTGCGAGACGCGCTTCCAGGACATGTCGGTGACGTGCAGCAGGCCGTCGATGCCGCCCAGGTCCACGAACGCCCCGTAGTCGGTGATGTTCTTGACCACGCCTTCGCGGATTTCACCTTCCTGCAGCTGGCTGACCAGCTCGGTGCGCTGTTCGGCGCGGGCTTCTTCCAGGATGGCCCGGCGGGACACGACGATGTTGCCGCGCGGACGGTCCATCTTGAGGATGGCGAAGGGCTGTTCCTTGCCCATGAGCGGGCCGACGTCGCGCACGGGGCGGATGTCCACTTGCGAGCCCGGCAGGAAGGCCGAGGCGCCGCCCAGGTCGACGGTGAAGCCGCCTTTCACGCGGCCGACGATGGAGCCCATGACCGGCTCGTTGGCGGCGAACACGCCTTCCAGGCGGGTCCAGGCTTCTTCGCGGCGGGCCTTTTCGCGGCTGATGACCGCTTCGCCCAGCGCGTTCTCGACGCGCTCGAGATAGACCTCAACGTCGTCGCCGACCTTGATGGTGGGCTTGCCGTCGGGGCCGGCGTCAAATTCCTTCAGGGAGATGCGGCCTTCGGTCTTCAGACCGACGTCGATGACGGCGAAATCCTTTTCGATCGCCACGACCTTGCCGTGCACCACCGAGCCTTCGACGAAATCCCGTCCGCCGAGCGCTTCATCGAGCAGGGCGGCGAAATCTTCGCGGGTCGGGTTCATACTCATATCGTCAGCCATAGACCGTATCTTCTTTCAAAAAATGCGAAGCGCGGACGCGCGAAAGCGCGACCCGGGCGGACGCTCTAGGGGTTTCGGGATCGGGGCCGAAGGGCGGTTGAAGGCGTAACACCCGCGGGATCGCGAGACGGGCGGTTGGATTAGCCTTCCGGGTTGTCCCGTCGGGCGCGCTCTGTCTCGACAATACGGCGGGCCGCATCGGCGGCTTCTTCTATACTCATGTCGGAGGTGTCGAGCAAGACGGCGTCCGGCGCCTGGATCAAGGGCGCGTCGGACCGTCCGCTGTCGCGCTGGTCGCGCACGCGGATATCCTCCATCACCGCCTCGATCGGCGCCCGCTCGCCCTGGGCGCCCAGTTGGCGCCAGCGGCGCTCGGCGCGCACCTGGGGCCGGGCGGTGACGAACAGCTTGGCGGTGGCGTTCGGCGCGATCACCGTGCCGATGTCGCGCCCGTCGAGCACCGCCCCGCCTGGCTGGGCGGCGAAGGTGCGCTGGAAGTCCAGCAAGGCCGCCCGCACGCCGCTGTAGGCCGCCACCCGGCTGGCCAGTTCCCCGGCCACACGGGTGCGCAGGTCCGGATCGGTCAGCACGTCGAACATCAAGGAGCGCGCCACCCATTGGGCGTCGGCGGGGTCCAGATCACCGGTCCGGCGTTTGGTCATCACCCCCACCGCCCGATAGAGCAGGCCGGTATCCAGGCACGGCAGGCCGTAGTGCCGGGCCAGTCCTTCGGCGATGGTCCCCTTGCCCGAGGCGGCGGGTCCGTCAACGGCGATGACCAATGCGCCCGTCATGGGATGCGAACTCGATCCCTCTCCCTCGAGGGGAGAGGGGCTATCGCGGATGGGAAAGAGCCATCCGGCTTGCCCTCTCCTCCCCTATGTAGCGCAGCGAAACGGGGGGTGAGGCGCATGCGCCGAACGACCGCCTGAAAGGCGGTGGTGGGGGCTCTTGTGGCGCCAAGACGCCCCTTCCACCACACTGCGTGTGGTCCCCCTTCCCCGCTGCGCAGGGAAGGAGATGCAGCCGAGCCGGCAAGTTCACTCGCATGCAATCGCCCTGTCTCGACGCGGAAGGCTATCATTGGGTGATCTCCGCGCCGAGGCTCGCCATCAGCGCCGCGAAGCCGGGGAAGCTGGTGGCGATCATGCCCGGTTCGTCCACGCTGACCGGCGCCTTGGACGCCAGGCCCAGAACCAGATGCGACATGGCGATGCGGTGGTCGCCGTGGGTGGTCACGGACGCGCCGCCGGGAACCGCGCCCGCTAGGCCATGGACAGTAAAGCCGTCGTCCTGTTCCTCCACCGCCATGCCGCAGGCCTTGAGCCCCGCCGCCATCAAAGCGATGCGGTCGCTTTCCTTAACCCTCAGCTCGCCGATGCCCCGCATGACGGTGGCGCCCTCGGCGAAGGCGGCGGCGACCGCCAGGATGGGATATTCGTCGATCATCGAGGGTGCGCGGGCGGGCGGGACGACAACGCCTTTCAGCCGCGAATGGCGCGCGGTCAAATCGGCCACCGGCTCGCCGCTCTCCTCGCGCCGGTTGGCGATGACCAGGTCTGCGCCCATTTCGATGAGGGTGTCGAACAGGCCCGCGCGCAGGGGATTGAGCAGCACGCCCTGCACCGTGACTTCGGATCCCGGCGTGATCAGGGCGGCGACCAGGGGAAAGGCCGCCGAGGACGGATCGCCCGGGACCTTGACCGCGCAGCCGGTCAGGGCCTGGCCGCCGGCCAAGCGGATATGGCGCCCATCAGGCTGATCGCTCACCTCCACCACGGCGCCGAAGGCGCGCAGCATGCGCTCGGTGTGGTCGCGGGTGGGCTCGGGTTCGATCACCTCGACAGCGCCCGGCGCGTTCAGTCCGGCCAGCAGCAGGGCCGACTTGACCTGGGCGGAGGCGACGGGAAGCCGGTAGGACAGGGGTTTGAGCGATCCGCCCTTCACGGTGATCGGCAGGCGGTTCTTGTCACGGCCGAGCCATCGCAGGCCCATCAGGCCTAAGGGCTCCAGCACCCGGCCCATGGGACGCCCGCGCAGGGAAACGTCGCCGGTGAAGGTCGCCGCCAGGTCAAACCCGGCGGCCGCGCCCATGATCAGCCTCACGCCCGTGCCTGAGTTGCCGCAGTCCACCACATCGGTCGGCTCGGTAAAGCCGCCCTGGCCGACCACGCGCCAATGGCCCTCGCCCACACGCTCGACCTTGGCCCCGAACGCCGAGATGGCCGCAGCGGTGCGCAGAACGTCGTCGCCTTCCAGCAGGCCGAAGATCTCGCTCGGACCCGAGGCGAGCCCCGCCAGGATCAAGGCGCGATGGGAAATCGACTTGTCGCCGGGCGCGCGGACAACGCCCTTGAGGGGTCCGGCGGTGTGCGCGGTCAGGCCAGCGGGGGCGGCTATGGCGTTGGCCTGCATGGACGGCCGATACTCCTGACACCGACCTTAAAGGCCGATTGGGGGCTTAGCTTTTGACAGCGGCCCAACTGCATGGCAAGGGACCGGCCGCTTTCCACAATTTCAGCTCCAAAGGTCTGTCCGTTGGCCAATCCAGAACTCGGCGCGAAACAGATTTGCCCGAACTGCCAGAGCAAGTTTTACGACCTGGGCCGCAGGCCCGCGACTTGCCCCAAATGTGCAACCGTGTTCGACCCCGAAGAAGCGGTCCGCAACCGCCGCATTCGCGCCCGCGCCGCCCCCGCCGACTATGAGGCCGACGAGGAAAAACCAGAAAAGCCGGCTGAGGCCGAGGTCGAGGGCTTCGAGGACGAAGTCGATGAAACCCCCGAACTGGACGAGGTGACCGAGGCTGAGCCTCTGGAAACCGATGAGGACGTGGTCGACGCGCCGGCCGCGCCGGCGGAAGACCTGGGCGTGGACTTCGCCGAAGAAGGCGACCTTGAAGAAGAGGTCGACGACGCGGTGCCCTTCCTGGAAGACGAGGACGACGACGACTTCGTCGATGAGGAAATCGAAGGACTGCCGGGCGAAGACGAGCCGGATCGGTAGGCGAGAGACACGCGGCGTTCGGCGGTCCATCCGCCGCCGAATGCCGCTTGATCGCCCAGACCATTCGGCATAGTTTCCGCCGCCTCGCGAGACCCCAGTCCCGCGACCCGAAGACCTCGGGGCTATAGCTCAGTTGGTAGAGCGCTTGAATGGCATTCAAGAGGTCAGCGGTTCGACTCCGCTTAGCTCCACCATGATGGCCCGCCGGTAAATCCCGGCGGGCCTTCGCCTTTTTGGCGCGCGCCATAGCCAAGCGCCGACAATCGCCCCAAAATCCGCAGACGCGGGAGCCAAGCGGCAAGCTAAGCGTTGGTCGACTTGAGCTAGGGAGACACCATGAGCCAGCGGCGCCCGCCTGAAGCCTCCGACGCGGATTTGGTCAAGCAGCCGGAACGGCCCAAACTGCTTCAGGTGCTCGGGCCGGGGCTGATCACCGGGGCGTCGGACGACGATCCCAGCGGCATCGCCACCTATTCCCAGGCCGGCGCCCAGTTCGGCTATAACCTGGGCTGGACCCTGCTGTTCAGTTGGCCGCTGATGTGCGCGATCCAGGAGATCAGCGCGCGCATCGGCCGGGTGACCGGGCGAGGTATCGCCGGCAATCTGAAGAAGTATTACCCGCCGTGGATCCTCTATGTTCTGGTGTTCCTGCTGGTGGCGGCCAACACGATCAATCTGGGCGCCGACCTGGGCGCCATGGCGGCGGCGCTGAAGCTGCTGGTGGGCGGACCGAGCCTGCTGTTCGTGGCCGGTTTCGGCGTCGTGTCCCTGCTGCTGGAGGTGTTCGTCCGCTATTCGCGTTATGTGTCCGTCCTCAAGTGGCTGACGCTGTCGCTATTCGCCTATGTCGGGGTTGCCTTCGTGGTGCACCTGCCCTGGGCCACGGTGGCCAATCGCGTGCTGGTGCCGCACATTTCCCTGACGGCGAGCTACCTGACCGTGGTCGTCGGCGTGCTGGGCACCACCATCAGCCCCTATCTGTTCTTCTGGCAGGCCGAAGAAGAGGTGGAGGAGGTCAAGGAACGCCCCGACGCCAAGCCCCTGGAGCGGGACCCTGGCGCCGCCAAGGTGGAATTCGGACGGATCCGCATCGACACCTATGTCGGCATGGCTTTTTCCAACATCGTCGCCCTGTTCATCATCCTGACCACCGCCGCGACGCTGAACGCCCACGGCGTGACCGACATCCAGACCTCGGCTCAGGCGGCCCTGGCGCTGAAGCCGATCGCCGGCCCATTGGTGTTTCTGGTGTTCGCCCTGGGCATTATCGGCACGGGAATGTTGGCCGTTCCGGTCCTGGCCGGTTCGGCGGCCTACGCCATGGGCGAGGCGTTCGGCTGGCACGTGGGTCTGGCTCGAAAATTGAGCCGAGCCAAGGCGTTCTACGCCACCATCCTGGTGGCGATCCTAGTGGGCGTAGGCCTCAACTTCACCCCTATAGACCCGGTCAAGGCCCTGTTCTGGAGCGCGGTGATCAACGGCGTGGTGGCGGTGCCGGTGATGGTCATGATGATGCTGCTGGCCAGCAGTCCGCGCGCCATGGGCAAGTTCACCGTCCCCGGGCCGCTGCGCCTTGTCGGCTGGGCCGCCACCGTCGCCATGGCCGTGGCGGCCATCGGCATGTTCGCGACCATGGGGGCGGGTTAGGGATCGTCCTGGCGCAGACCGCCTTCGCCCGCGCAGCGCATAGAAAATTGAACCACGAAGCTCACGAAGATCACCAAGAGCGCGGCGTTTCCTTCGTGTTCTTCGTGAGCTTGGTGGTTCAATAATCTTGGTCCCGGCTGGCGCCGGGCAGAGACGATAAGACCTAGTCTTCGTCCTCGCTTGCGCCGTCCGCATCGGACGCTGTGTCCGGCGTCGCGAGCTGCCTGACCGCCACGATCTCGGTTCCGGGGAAGGCCTGCATCACGGATCTGACGAAAGGGTCGGCCTCGATCTCCTGACGGGCGGCCGCGCGTTCGCGCTGTTCGCGCTCATAGAGGCTCTCGCCCCCGCCGCCGCCCTCAGCCGCCACCAGCCAGGGCTGGCCGGTCCATTCCTTGAGCCGCACAGCCAAGCGCTGGGCCAGATTGGAGGGCGCGCCGGGCGCCGGTTCGAAGGCGATGGCGCCGGGGCGGAAGGAGACGGGCCGGGCGAACTTGGCCAGGTCGAACTTCAAGGCGACGTCGCGCTTGGCCTCGATCAGACGCATGACATCGTCCATGGACTGTAAGACGATCTGTGTCGCCGGTTCGGCCAGGCTCTGCGGCTGGGACAGGGCGCGGGCCATGGCGGTGGCGCCGCCGCCTCCGCTGCTTCCGCCGCCGGAGGGCTGGGACGTCGGGCGCGGTCCGCCCCCGACCGGCTCGCCCGCCTGCAGCGCCTTCAGCGCCTCTTCCGGCCCCGGCAGGTCAGCGGCGTAGGTCAGGCGGATTAGGGCCATTTCGCAGGCGGCCGCCGGATCGGGCGCGCGGCGGCATTCCTCATAGGCCTTCAGCAGCATCTGCCACAGCCGCGCCAAGGTGCCCGCCGAGGCCGCCGCGCCGATGGCCGCCAATCGAGACGCCTGGTCCGACGGCAGCATCAGGGCGTCAGGCCCCAGCGCCTTGGCCACCGAGGCGCCATGGGCATGTTCCAACAGGTCCAGCAGCACCACCGCCGGGTCGGCCCCAAAGCCGTGCAGGGTGCGGAAGGCCTTGAGCGCTTCGGCCGCGTCGCCGCGCATGACATGTTCGAACAGGGCGATGGTCTGGGCCCGGTCGGCCAGGCCCAGCATGTCGCGGATCACCGCCGCGCCGACGGTCTGGCCGCGTTCGGCCTGGACCATGGCCTGATCGAGCAGGGACTGGGCGTCGCGCACCGAGCCTTCGGCCGCCCGGGCGATCAGCAGCAGGCCCTCCTGATCCACCAGGGCGCCTTCGGCCTGACAAATCTGCTCCAGGTTCGCCACCAGCACATCCGGCTCGACCCGCCGCAGGTCGAACCTTTGGCAGCGGGACAGGATGGTCACCGGCACCTTGCGGATCTCGGTGGTGGCGAAGATGAACTTGGCGTGCGGCGGGGGCTCTTCCAGGGTCTTGAGCAGGGCGTTGAACGCCGCCATCGACAGCATGTGCACTTCGTCGATGACATAGACCTTGTAGCGGGCCTCCACCGGCGAATAGCGGACGGAATCCAGCAGCTCGCGCATCTCATCGACCTTGGTGCGGCTGGCCGCGTCCATCTCCAGCACGTCGATGTGGCGCCCGTCGATGATCGCGCGGCAGTGGCGGCCCTCCACCGCCAGGTCCACCGAGGGCTGATGCACCGTGTCGCTCTCATAGTTCAGCGCCCGGGCCAGCAGGCGGGCGGTGGTGGTCTTGCCCACCCCGCGCACCCCGGTGAGCATGAAGGCGTGGGCGATGCGGCCCGAAGCGAAGGCGTTCTTGAGGGTGCGGACCATGGCCTCCTGGCCGATCAGGTCCTCAAAGGTGCGGGGGCGGTATTTGCGGGCCAGCACCTGATAGTCGGCTGACAGGGCGGCGGGCGGTGCGGCGGAGACCGCCTTGGCCGGCGCGGGCTCGGGCGGCGCGTCTTCGGCGAACATGGCGAAGGTCTTGTCGTCGCGCTCTTCAGCCGCAGGGGCGTCCGGCTCGCCAGCGTCCCAGGGCGGGTCTTCCGTCGGTTCGATGGCGGGCGGACGTTTGGCGGGCATCGATCTTTTGAAAAAGGGCGGTGGAGACTGGACGACGACCCGCAGCGAAACTCGTTACGGCTGCTTCCTTCCGGACCTGACCGGGTTGGCGAGGACTACGCCCGCCGCCAGCCTCCACGCCCAATATCGGGCGCCTGGGCCAAGCACGCAAGGCGGGCTGACAGCTTTGTCGATTTGATGCGCGTCATGGTCTAACTGGAGCTGAGTGTTAGGACCGATTGCATGACCGCCGATACCCACCAGCACACTTTCGCCGGCAACCGTTTGGACCGCGCGGGCGACCGCCGGGGCGACGTCGCCTGGATGGCCGCCCAACTGGCTGATCCGCGCGCGACCTCCATCGTACTGTGGAACGGGCAGCCGCTGGTCAGCGAGCAGGATGACGGCGCCCTCGTCGCCGCGCGCCTGGACGGGGGCTTGGCGCTCAAGCTGGCCGGTTCGACCGAACCGGTGGTGTTCCTGGGCCTGTCGGACGAGGGGCCGGTCCTGGCGATTGATCTGGAAGGCGTGGCCGACCCGGCTGAGGGGCCTTTGCAGGGTCATGGCCGTTTCGCCGATCTGCGGGCCACCGTGGCTCACCTGCCCCCCGCCGACGCCAATCTGATCGGCACGGCGCGCAGCCTGTTTGAGTGGCGGCGCGCCCACCGCTTTTGCTCCACCTGCGGCCACCCCAGCCAGGTGGCCGACGGCGGCTGGCGGCGCATCTGCCCCAGTTGCCACGCCCAGCATTTCCCGAGGGTGAACCCCTGTGTGATCATGCTGGCGGTGCGCGGCGAGCAGTGTCTGCTGGGCCGCCAGGCGGCCTGGCCCAAGGGCCGGTTCTCCACCCTGGCCGGCTATGTGGAGCCCGGCGAATCCATCGAAGAAGCCTGCGCGCGCGAGGTGCGCGAGGAAAGCGGCCTGACCGTCACGGCCGTGCGTTATCACTCCAGCCAACCTTGGCCCTACCCCTCCAACCTGATGGTCGGCCTGATTGCGGAGGTGGTTGGCGAGGCGGCGCCGGATACCACCGAGCTGGAAGCCCTGATCTGGCTGACCAAACCGGAGGCGCGCGCCCTGCTGGAAGGGAAGCTCGACGGCTTCATGACCCCCGCCCCCATCGCGATTTCACATCACCTGATCCGGTATTGGGCTTATTCTTAGGCTCATGGACAGACATGGCGGCGAGGGACGGTAGCGGCTATAATTCGCGCATGAGGAAGGGTGCTTATATTGCGTTGGGGGTGGCCATCGGCGCGGGCGTCGGTGCGGCTTTGCACAATGTGGCGGTAGGAATCGCGGTTGGATTCGCCTGCGGCGTAGCCATCAGGGCCGCCGTTAAGCGAGGTCGCAACAATGCCTGATCGGCCTAACGAACAGATGCGGCCGGCCGAGGGAATCGAAGCGGGAAGGGAAGCTTTTCGCGCCCGAGCCGCCGCCTTGCGCGATGAGGTCAGGGGGCGAATACGGGGCGACTCCGCGGCACTCATCCGCGCCGACCGCGACCGTCGATGAATAGGGTCATGAGCGCATCGATTTGACAGGCTTGTGCTCCTCTCCCCCTCGAGGGGGAAGGGCAGGGGTGAGGGTGTGGCCCGCGATCCTTATAGGGATGGCGCGGGAGGCGGTGCGCCTCTAGCGCCAAGTTTTTACAGGCGGCGCGCGTCACCCCCATCCCCAACCCTTCCCCCCTCGAGGGGGAAGGGGGCTAGGCAAGCGCGTCCACAATCCTCCCCGCCAGCCGTTCGGCTACCTGGGCCTTCGAAGCCTTGGGCCACGTTTCAGATCCTGCGGCGCTGAGCAGCGTCACCGCGTTGTTGTCCCCGCCCATGACGCCCGCCTGGCTCACATTGTTGGCGACGATCCAGTCACAGCCCTTGCGCGCCAGCTTGGCCTGGGCGTTGGCCTGAACGTCGTTGGTCTCCGCGGCGAAACCGATGACCAGTTGTGGCCGCTGCGCGCCCGGCTTGGACAGGGTCGCCAGAATGTCTGGGGTTTCAGTGAGCGTCAGGGTCGGCGTCCCCTGACCCTTCTTAAGCTTGGCGCCCTGAGCCTGGACTGGCTTCCAGTCCGCCACGGCCGCCACCAGCACAGCCACATCGACCGGCAGGGCGGCTTGGCAGGCAGCCAGCATCTGATCGGCGGTTTCCACGTCCACACGCATCGCTCCCGGCGGGGCTGATAGGGCGGTGGGGCCGGACACAAGGGTGACGTCTGCCCCCAGCCGCGCCAGGGCGGCGGCGATGGCGTAGCCCTGCTTGCCGCTGGAGCGGTTGGTCAGCATCCGCACCGGATCGATGGGTTCCACGGTCGGTCCGGCGGTGACCAGCGCGCGCTTGCCCAAGAGTGGCCTCGCGGCGGGTCCAGCCAGCGCCGCCTGGATGGCCTCGAAGGTCTCCTGCGGCTCAGCCAGCCGTCCCGGCCCGAACTCGCCGCAGGCCATGGCGCCCTCGTCCGGACCGGCGAACAGCACGCCGCGCGCTTTCAGCACGGCCAGATTGGCCTGGGTCGCCGGGTGCAGCCACATGCGCACATTCATGGCCGGCGCCATCAACACAGGCTTGTCGGTCGCCAAAAGGGTGGTGGACGCTAGGTCATCGGCCAGACCGGCTGCGGCCTTGGCCATCAGGTCGGCGGTGGCGGGGGCGACCACCACCAGATCGGCCGAACGCGACAGCTCGATATGGCCCATCTCGGCCTCGTCGGTGAGGGCGAATAGGTCCTGATAGACCTTGTCCTCGCACAGGGCGCCCAGCGACAGGGGTGTGACGAAGTGCGACCCCGCCCGGGTCAGGATCGGGCGCACGGCGATGCCGGCCTTACGCAGCAGGCGCGCGAGCTCCAGGGCCTTATAGGCCGCCACCCCGCCGCCAACGATCAGAAGCACCCTTTGACCGGACACGCTTTTTTCCCGTTCCATTCGCCCGGAGTCATAACCGTTCGCCCCCTCTAGACAAACGCCCCATTTTGTTCTTTATTTGTTCCATGGTGTTCAGGTCGGTCACGGCGACCGCAGGTAGAGGGATTGGGGTGATGTTTTCGCGGGTTTGGGCCGGGCGGCCCATCAGTTTGTCCTTGGGCGCCGCGGCGGTTATGGCCTTGGCGGTCGCGTCCTGCGACGGGGCGCCGTCGGCCAACCCGGCGCGCAGCCATGCGGCCAACGAAGGCGGCTCGGGTCCCGGCCCGGCCTATGGTCAGGGCGCGGTGCAGCCGGCGTCCTACGGATCGGAGTCTCGCGCCGAGGCGGGCGGGTCCTACGCCGCCAAGCCGGATCTGGACGCGGACGCCCCGCGCTATCACGGCAAACCCATCTGGGCCGCCAATCGCAACCATTCCAGCCAGGACAACGCCGACTATCAGTTCAAGAAGAACGGCGCGGACCTGGGCGCCGACACCGAAGACGACTTCATCGCCAAGGCGCACGCCTTCGTCGACCATCCGCCCAAGGGCGCGCAAACCCTCAAGCGGTCCAACGGCGACACCCTGGTCTATGACGCCAAGTCCAATGTGTTCGCCGTGGTGGCCAAGGACGGCGCCCCGCGCACCCTGTTCAAGCCCCGCGACGGCGCGGCCTACTGGGATCAACAGAAGGCCGACCTAGACAAGCCCTACGCCGGCCGCCGCGCCACCGCCTCGCGCAAGGCGCCAGGCGGGGATGATAACGGTTAGGGTGGAGGGCCGGATGCGCACGCTGACCTTGATCCCACTTTTGCTGGCTCTGACTCTGAGCGGGCGCGTTCAAGCCCAGACGCATTTCAGTTGTTCCGAGCAGATGGCCGGTCTTTCAACCTGCCATGATTCCGACGGCAATTTGTATACAGTGCAAAAGGACCCATTCGGCGCGACCGTGACCGATGATGAGGGCCACACCTCTCGCATTGAGCGTGATGGAATCGGCGGGACCACTATCCGAAGAGAAGACGGATCAGTGGTGCGGGGCCGCAAAGACATCTTTGGCGACACCGTCTATGAGGATGAGCACGGTCGCCAGACCCACTGTCGGCGCTCGCCCATCGCCTTGCCGGGGCAGACAGACATGGATTGTCGGCAGCCCTAGCGCCAGTAGGCCGCGATAGCCACCAATAGCCCCAGCGCCGCTAATCCCAGCGCCAGCCAGGTCAACCGACGGGGTGATCGCGGCGCCGAGACGACCACCGTCTGCGCAACCGGCGCCTGGGCATGACGCGCGATGCCTTCCAGAACGTTCAGGCTGTCTTCGGCCAGGCGTTGCAGGCGCGCGGGGGGCGACAGTTCGCGGGTGATCCAGCGGCGGACAACCGGGTCGGCGGCGGCCCAGATGTCGTGAGCCGGGTCTATGCGGCGGGCGACCCCCTCGACGGTGACCATGGTCTTTTGCAGCAAGACCAGTTCGGGCCTCAGGCGCATGTCAAACAGTGCGGTGATCTCGAACAGCTGGGTCAGGACCCGGCCCATAGACACCTCGGACGCGCCGTGGCCGAAGATCGGCTCGCCGACCGCCCGAATGGCTTGGGCGAAGGCCTCCACCGAGTGGTGCTCTGGCACATAGCCCGCCTGGAAATGCACCCGGGACACGCGCAGATAATCCCGCTCCAGGAAGCCCCACAAAATTTCCGCTAAATAGCGCCGTTCGGCCGGTCCGAGGCGGCCCATGATGCCGTAGTCGACCGCCGTCAGTCGATCGGGCGGGGCGGCGAACAGATTGCCCTCGTGCAGATCGGCGTGAAACACCCCGTGGTCCAGGGCTTGGGCGAGGAAGCCGCGAGTTAGCTGGATCGCCAGAGCCGGGCGGTCCAGGCCGGGCTGCTGCAGGGCGGCGGGGCTGGACAGAGGCTCGCCCTGCGCCCAGGCCAGGGTCAGGACCCGCTTGGCCACCCCATCCCAGATCACCTCGGGCGCCAGCATATAGGGATCACGGGCCATCACCTCGCCGAGCTCACTGGCGCCGGCGGCCTCCAGCCGCAGGTCCAATTCGAGCTCGAGCGAGCGGGCGACCGTCGCGGCCAAGGCGATCGGCTCCAGCCGCCTGGCCCGCGCCCCCAGGCCCTCGGCGATGCGCGCCGCCAGGGTCATGGCGGCGATGTCGGAGCGGATGCGCTGCTCAACGCCAGGCCGCAGGACCTTTACGGCCACCTTGCGCCCGTCCAACAGCCGAGCCGGATGAGCCTGGGCCAGAGATGCGGCGGCGATGGACGGGCCAAATTCGCTGAACAGGGACTCCAAGGGCCTGCCCAGGGCGCGCGCGACCTCGGCCTTGGCCTGGTCCAGGGGGAAGGGCTCCAGCTGGTCCTTAAGCCGCGCCAGGTCCTCGGCGAACGCCTCCCCGAAAATATCGGCCCGGGTGGACAGCAACTGGCCGAGTTTGATCGCGGCGGGACCGAGATGTTCCAGGGCCCTCGCCAGACGCTCCCCCGGGCGGCCTCTTCGGGCTTGCGGCCCCCTGAACAGCCGCAACAGGCGAGCCGCCGCCTTGCCGGAGGGCGGCAGGTAAGGCTCCAACGGCTCCGGCAGTAGGGCGTCGGCCCGGACCAGGACCCAGGCCGCGCCTATCAACCGGCCAAGAGAGGAAAAATCCCCTGCCAAAACTAGACGGCCCAGCCATGGTGCAGGGCGGCGACCCCGCCGGTAAAGTTGCTCCAGCCGGTGCGGGCGAATCCGGCCTTGTCCATCATGGCCGCCAGTTCGGCCTGGGGCGGAAAGCGCCGGATGCTTTCCACCAGATACTGATAGGCCGCCCGGTCGCCGGTGACTGTCTCGCCTACGGCCGGAATAACCTTGAAGCTGTAGGCGTCATAGGCGTTTTGTAGGGCCTCCGTCACGGGCCGGGAAAATTCCAGGCACAGGAACCGCCCGCCCGGACGCAGCACCCGCCGCGCCTCGATCAGGGCCGCTTGAACGTCGGTGACGTTACGCAGCCCGAACGAGATGACATAGGCGTCGGCGGCCGCGTCCGGCAGGGGCAGGCGCTGGGCGTCGCCGACGGCCCAGGCAATCTCCGGCTCGGTTCCCTTGCGGCGTCCTGCGGCGACCATCTCGGCGTTGTAGTCGATCACCAGCACCTGAGCCTCCTCACCCCCGCGCCGCTTTTGGGCCTTGCGGGCCAGGCGGGCGAAGCGGCGGGCCATGTCGCCGGTGCCCCCGGCGCAGTCGATGATCGTCTCGCCGGGCTGGGGATTGAGCCTGGCGGCGGTCATGTCTTTCCACACGCGGTGCACCCCGGCGGACATCAGGTCGTTCATCAGGTCGTAGCGGCCGGCGACCTTGTCGAACACGCCGCGCACCAGGCCCGCCTTGGCCGAGGCCTCGACATCTGCAAACCCGAAACTGGACTTGGGGCCGTCCATCGCCTGATCCTCGTAAAAGCCTGCCGCGCGATCCCGCTGGTCGCACGCCGAAGGGTTTGGCGCAAATCGGCGCATTAGGCCAGCATGGCGGCTGAGGTTCAGGCGCGCTATGGGAGGTCATGCCCGAACTGCCGGAAGTGGAGACTGTTCGCCGGGGCCTGCAGCCGACGCTGGAGGGCGCTCAGTTGGTGCGCGTGGAGGCCCGCAGACCCGACCTGCGCTTTCCCCTGCCCCAGGACTTCTCCGCCCGCCTGACCGGCGCGCGGATCGACGCCTTGGAGCGCCGAGCCAAATACCTGCTGGCGGGGCTTGATACGGGCGAGACCCTGGTGATGCACCTGGGCATGACGGGCCGGTTCGAGATCGAACAGGGCGAGGAAAAGCTAAACCTTGGCCAGTTCCACTACGCCGCGCCGGTGGGGGGCAAGCACGCCCATGTGGTGCTGGAGACCGCCGCCGGGCGCCGGGTGGTCTATTCCGATGCCCGCCGGTTCGGCTTCATGGACCTGATCCGCACCGACGGCCTGAAAGCCCATCCCTGGTTCAGCGGCATGGGGCCCGAGCCCTTGGGGCCGGATTTCACGGCGGCTCATCTGAAAAAGGCGCTGTCGGGCCGGGTCCAGGCGATCAAACTGATGTTGCTGGATCAGAAGATCGTCGCGGGCCTCGGCAATATCTATGTTTGCGAGGCCCTTCACCGGGCCCGAATCTCACCGCTCACCCCTGCCGGTAAACTCACCAAGGCCCGGCTTCAGACGCTGGTCGCGATCGTGCAGGACGTGTTGCAGGAAGCTATCGCAGCGGGCGGGTCGACCCTGCGAGACTATGTGGGGGCCGACGGCGCCCTGGGCTATTTCCAGCACAGCTTCCGGTGCTATGGCCGAGAGGACCAGCCCTGTCTCACGCCCGCATGCCCCGGAGTCATCGCCCGTCAGGTGCAAGGCGGCCGTTCGACCTTCTTTTGCGCCACCTGCCAGACCTGATGCGGATCAGCGCCCCACCGTCCGCGCTATTTCGAGCCATCTTGGCCCTCGCCGCCTGTTGCCTGCTGGGCGCCGCGCGTCCGGCCCTGGCCCAGCCCTCGGTATGGGTCGTCCATGGCGAGAGCTGCACCATCACCCTGTTCGGTTCGATCCATGTCCTGCCCCCGGGCCTGACCTGGGAGCCGCCTGCCTTGGTCCAGGCCCTCGATCAAGCGGACGAGCTGTGGTTCGAAATTCCCTTGGGCGCCGACGCGCAGGCGCAGGCCGCCAGCAAGGCGCAGGTTCGCGGCGCCTTGCCAGACGGCCAGACTTTGTCGGGCCTCATGTCGCCACAAGGCGCTCGGCGCCTGTCCGCCTTCGCCGCGGAACACCGGCTGTCCTTAGCCAAGCTCAACCATATGCAACCCTGGTTCGCCGACCTCGTGGTGTCCTCATTCGCCTACGCCAAGAGTGGCGGGGCGGCCCAGGACGGGGTGGAAGATCAATTGGCTCAGGCGGCGCCCCAAGCCCCCCGCAAGGCGTTCGAGACGGCCGAACAGCAGATCGACATGATCGCCGACGCGCCGCAAAAGGCTCAGGTCGCCTCCTTGGAGGCCAGCCTGCGCGAGGCGGCGACAGACCCGGACGAATACACACGGTTGGTCGATGCCTGGATGCGCGGCGACGGCGGCGAAATCTACCGCCACGACATTCTCACCCTGCGCCGAGACGCGCCCGACCTGTTCAAAATCCTGATTACCCAGCGCAACGCCGCCTGGACCAGCGTTCTGGCCGAGCGCCTTAAAGCGCCGGGTCATGTCGTCGTCGTGGTCGGCGCAGCCCACCTGCTCGGACCCGATGGCGTGCCCGCTCGCCTGCGAGCGCTGGGCTTTAAGGTGGACGGTCCCACGAAGTAAGACTCTCTAGTGCGCGCTGCGCATGGCGCTGGCCATGTCCACCGGGATAGACTGCCCGACGTCGGGCTGTTCCTTGGACACATTGGCCTTGGCGATTTCCCAGAAGAACCGAACCGGATTTGACTCCGACAGCCAGATCTGGGCGTCGCTCACCCGAAAGCGCAGCAAGGTCAGGCTCGGATCGTCCTTACCGCCAGGATACCAGGCGGCCACCAAAGGCCCCCAGTACTTGTCGATCCGCGTCCTATCTCGATCCAACTCCAGGGCGCCGCCTACGCAGGCTTGAAATGCCTGGTCCTTGGCCTGCACCACGAACATGGCCTGGGCCCCGCCTTGGCAGGCTCGGGCTAGATCGGTTTGGTCGCTGGTGAAGAACCAGATATCGCCCGTCTGCGGCTCGCAAAACGCGGTCATGGGTTGAAAATGACCGCCGGATTTGGCCCCCACCAAACCCAGCATGCCGTAACGGACCTTGGCGATCTCCTGCCAAAGGCGATCCTTGGCCTGGGCTTCATCATTCAATTTGGCTGACATAAGCGCCTCCATCAGATGCCCAGATCAAACCCAGGCGTCCGCGAAGGGTTCCCGTCTGGGCGCGGGCCTGCCATGTTCGCCGCTCGGCGGGATCGGTCGGGGAGCTGCTGTGACTTACGAAAATATCCTAGTGGAGCCGCATCCGGGCGCGGTGGTGATCCGCTTGAACCGCCCGGGCGCCTTAAACGCCCTGAACAACGCCTTGATGGACGAGTTGTCGGCGGCCCTTGACCGGGCCGAGGCCGATCCTGAAGTCCGCGCCATCATAATCACCGGCTCGGATAAGGCCTTCGCCGCCGGGGCGGACATCAAGGAAATGGCCGACAAGACCTATGCCCAAGCCTTGGCGGAGGACTTCATTACGCGCAACTGGGAGCGCGCCGCCCATTGCCGCAAGCCCCTGATCGCCGCCGTGGCCGGCTACGCCCTGGGCGGCGGATGCGAGCTGGCCATGATGTGCGACATCGTCATCGCCGCCGAGACCGCGCGCTTCGGCCAGCCGGAGATCACCATCGGCGCCATTCCCGGCGCCGGCGGCAGTCAGAGGCTGACCCGGGCCGTGGGCAAGGCCAAGGCTATGGATATGGTTCTGACAGGCCGCATGATCGACGCCGCCGAAGCCGAACGCTGTGGCCTGGTTAGCCGCGTCGTCCCCCTTGAGGCCCTGATGGGCGAAGCCCTGGCGACGGCGGCCAAGCTGGCGGCCTTGCCGCCCCTGGCCCTGCTGACGGCCAAGGCCCTGGTGCAGGCGGCCTTCGAGACGCCGCTGACCCAGGGCTTGAAGCAGGAACGCCAAGCTTTCCATTCCATGTTCGGTCTGCACGACCAGAAGGAAGGCATGGCCGCCTTCCTGGAAAAGCGCAAGCCGGACTTCCGCGGCGACTGAGCCGGCAGCCGATGTCTTGGCGATCAACGCTTTGTGCCGCGCCTCGCGTTGACTGTGGGCCGGGGTTTCAGTATATCCGCGCCTCCTGAAATCCCTTGCCGCCGCCGCCCGTTGGGTCACGCATCGGCGCAGACAGCAAACCACAAGGTCCAAGACCATGGCCAATACGCCCGGCGCCAAGAAAGCGATCCGCAAGATCGAGCGCCGCACCGAAGTGAACAAGGCCCGCCGTTCGCGGGTGCGCACCTTCCTGCGCAAGTTTGAAGACGCCCTCACCGGCGGCGACCTGACCGTGGCTCGCGCCGCCTTTGTGGAGGCTCAGTCCGAGCTCATGCGAGCGGTGTCTAAGGGCGTCGTTCACAAAAATACCGGCGCGCGCAAAGTGTCGCGCCTCGCCGCGCAGCTGAAAAAAGCTGGGGTCGCCTGAGGGTTGCGGGGCTGCGACAAACTCGCCCCCATCTACCCTAAATAGTTGAAAATTATGAGCTGATCGGAGCACTTCCGGTCAGCTTTTTTCATGTTCGATGAACGCCGTCCCCGCCCGCCCTCTTTTCCGTGAACAGACATCCTTTTTGCGGTTTTCCCTGCCTTGTGAAGGGTGTCGACGAGTCAACAAATTTATCCGCAGCGCTCGTTAAGAATCACCGTTGACGCTCATGGGTCCCGGGCTACTCTGGGCTGGTAACGCTCTTCCATCTTAACACGGATGAATACCAGGGTCGCCGGGACACTTCTGTGTTCGGTGGTTAGGGTTTTGTTTTTATTCAGTAATACTCGAGCATCGCGGGGGCGGCGGTCGATGCAGCGGCCCGGGGACAGAAAAAAATGATTGCGGCAGGACTTGCGGGATCAGCCATGGCTACAGCGCCCGGTGCGGTATGGACGAAGGCGTGCACGGCGCTGAAAAGCGAGCTAGGCGAAGGGGCTTTCGGGTCGTGGCTGGCCCAGGCCGCCTTGCGTGAATGCGACGGCGGCGTGGTGCTCGTCACCCAGACCGGGATCGCGCGCGACTGGATTCGCCGCAACGCCTGGAGGCGCATCTCTGAGTTGTGGGCACAGCATGATCCGCAGGGCCGTTCGCTCGAACTGAAGTCCCGCTTCGAGATCGAGGCCGAGGCGCCGCCGGCGCCGGTCCTCGCGCCGACCGCCGTTTCGGAGGCGGATGATCGGCCTCGTCAGGCCCGCACGGCGGGTCTGCAGGCCCGACTGACCCTGGATAGCTTTGTCACCGGCCCGTCCAACGAATTCGCTTTCGCCGTCTCACGCCGTGTGGCGTCCTGGGCGGACGGTCACTTCAACCCTGTGCTGTTCCACGGCCCATACGGTTTCGGCAAGACGCACCTGCTCAACGCCATCGCCTGGGAGGCGGCGCGCGCGGCCCCGGACAAGAAGGTCGTCTATCTGACGGCCGAACGGTTCCTCTCCACCTTTGTGCGGGCCGTCATGGACAAGGCCACCACCGCCTTCAAGGACGAGCTGCGCACGGCCGATCTGCTGCTGATCGATGATGTGCACTTCATCGGCGGCAAGCAGTCCAGCCAGGAAGAGCTGTTCCACACCCTCATGGCCTTGACGGCGGAGGGCCGGCGCGTGGTCCTCAGCGCCGACCGCCCGCCCTCCGCCCTGACCGAGGTGGAGGCGCGGCTTCGTTCGCACCTTTCCGCCGGCTTGGTTTGCGGCATCGAGCCTGCCGACCGCACCCTGCGCTTGGGCATCCTGGAGCGTAAGCTGCAGCTTCTGGCCCGCCAGCACGACTTTCGTCGCACCCCTGCGGCCCGGCCTGAAGTGCTGGAGTTCCTGGCCGACCGGTTCACGGATTCGGTGCGCGAACTGGAGGGGGCGCTCAACACCCTGGTGGCCCGTCTGGCCGATGGCGTTTGCACCGTGGGGCTGGACGAGGCCCAAGCCATCCTGCGGCCGCATCTGCGCGGCGGAAGCGAGAAGCGCGTGACGGTTGACGATATTCAGAAGGCGACAGCGGAGCACTTCGGCCTGAAACAGGTCGACCTGGTGTCCGAACGCCGCAATCGGGCCATCGCCCGTCCGCGCCAGGCGGCCATGTGGCTGGCCAAACAGCTCACCACCCGCTCCTTGCCCGACATCGGCCGGCGCTTTGGCGGACGCGACCACACCACCGTGTTGCACGCGGTCCGGCGTATCGAGGAGCTCAAGGCCGCCGATCCCCAGCTGACGCAGGATCTGGAAGCCCTCGTGCGCAAGCTTCGCGGCTAAGGTTGCCGACAGCGCCCCATTGGTTTTGCTGGTGATTTTCCAAGCCGGGACGCGGCGATGCAGGCCGTGCGATGATCCTGCGCCGGCCCTCTTTCCCCCGTGGCGATTTGGGCTAATCTCACCTCCCCTTTCGCAGGCGGGCCGCAGGGGCATCGATTCGGCGGCGCTGCAAGACTGGACGAGCCAATGAAGTTCACCATCGAGCGCGCTGGACTGCTCAAGGCGCTGGGTCATGTGCAAAGCGTCGTGGAGCGACGCAATACAATTCCGATCCTGTCCAATGTGCTGCTGTCGGCCGAGCGCGGGGGCGTGGCTTTTTCGGCCACCGATCTGGATATGGAAATTGTCGACTTCGCCGAGGCCCGCGTCGATACCCCCGGTCAGATCACCGCCTCCGCCCACACCCTTTACGAGATCGCCCGCAAGCTGCCCGAAGGGGCCGATGTCGAGCTGCGCTACACCGGTGACGATCCGCGCCTACAGGTCTCTGCGGGGCGTTCGCGCTTCAACCTGCCCGTCCTGCCCGCCGGGGATTTCCCGGTGATGTCGTCCGACGGCCTGTCCGGCCGCATCACGGTGGACGTGGGCGATCTGATCCGCCTGATCGACAAGACCCGCTTCGCCATCTCCAATGAGGAAACGCGCTACTATCTGAACGGGCTTTACCTGCACACCGTGGGCGAGGGCGCGTCGGCTAAGCTGCGCGCCGTGGCTACCGATGGGCACCGCCTCGCCCTGGCCGAAATGCCGGCGCCGGAAGGCGCGGCGGGACTGCCGGGCGTCATCATCCCACGCAAGACTGTTCAAGAAGTCCGCCGCCTGATTGAGGACGCGGGCGAGACGGTGGAGCTGCAGCTGTCCGCCGCCAAGGTGCGGGTGGCCTTCGGCCGCGCATCCCTCACCTCCAAGGTGATCGACGGATCCTTCCCCGACTACGGCCGGGTGATCCCCAAGGACAACGACCGGATCCTCACGGTGGACAATGCGGTGTTCGCCTCCGCCGTAGACCGGGTCGCCACCATTTCGGCCGAAAAGTCCCGCTCAGTGAAGCTGGCCATCGAACCGGGCCGCATGACCCTGACTGTCCGCAATATGGAGGCGGGCCAGGCGGTGGAAGAGCTGGAAGCGGACTATGCCGGCGATGTCTTCGAAATCGGCTTTAATGCCCGTTATCTGCTGGACGTAGCCGGCCAGGTGCAGGGCGACGTCGCCGAGTTCCGCTTTGCAGACCCGGCCTCCCCGACCTTGGTGCTCGATGCGTCCGACCCCGCCGTTCAATATGTGCTGATGCCGCTGCGGGTCTAATGCGCGGGCGACGAAGGCTCGGCCGCGCGCTGGTTTTCATCGGCGCGGCGCTGTGGGTCCCGGAGCTGTGGATCGGATGGGTGCTGCTGGATACCTTGCTGACCCCCATCCGTGGGCCGAACGGGCAGGCGGCGCATATCCAGATCCACCTCAACCCGACCGCTTGGATCGTGGGCATAGGCTGGACCCTGCTGTCATGGGGGCTGGTCGCTTGGGGGGTGAGGATTTTACTAAAGAATAGAACCCCTTAACTCCGCTCATCCCTGCGAAAGTGGAAGAAAATTAACCACGAAGCTCACGAAGAGCACTAAGAGGAGCGCTGGGATGACTTCGTGGCCTTCGTGATCTTCGTGGTTCAAATAAATTCGCGCTTTCATGAGAACTGCCCCCCGCCTTGGCTGCTCCGCGCCGCCCTATTTGGGTCGCGGGGATGAGCGGTTTATAAAATTGACTGTTTCAACGCTCCAATCCATCGCCCTGACCGATTTCCGCTCCTACGAGCGCGCGCAGCTTGAGGCGGGCGGGCGCTCGGTGGTGTTGTTCGGGCCCAATGGGGCGGGCAAGACCAATGTGCTGGAGGCCATATCCTTCCTGGCGCCCGGACGCGGCCTGAGGGGCGCGGCTATCGCCGAGGTGGGACGGCGCTTGCCCGGCGAGGCCCACGGCCGGCCGTGGGCCGTCTCCGTGCTGGTTCAAACTGTGGATGGAGAGGTTCGCCTGGGCTCGGGGACGGATGTTCCCGGCGCTGCGCGGCGACTGGTGCGCATAGACGGCGAGCCGGCCGCGCCCGGGCGGCTGACGGCCTTGGTGCGGCCCATCTGGCTGACCCCGGCGCAGGACCGGCTGTTTCTGGACGGCGCGGGCGACCGGAGACGTTTTTTCGACCGCCTGACCTTCGCCGCCGAGCCCCAACACGCCGAGGTCGCCTCCGCCTATGAGAAGGCGACGCGTGAGCGTATGCGGCTGCTGCAGGACGGGCCGGCCGATCCCGCCTGGCTGACCGCCCTGGAAGCCCAGATGGCCCAGGCGGGCGCCGCCCTGGTCGCCGCCCGGCTGCGCACCCTGCACGCGTTGCAAGAGGAGATCGACTCGCGCGGCGACAGGCCCTTCCCCCAGGCGGCGCTGACCCTGTCGGGAGACTGGGAAACCCTGGCGGTGCAGGGGGTTGCCCCAAGCGACATCGAGGCCCGGCTGACCCTCGCCCTGGCGCGCGGGCGCGAGCGGGACCAGGCGGCGGGGCGCTCCCTGATCGGGCCGCACCGGGGGGATCTGCTGGTGGTTCATCGCCTGAAGGACCGTCCGGCGGCGGAATGTTCCACCGGCGAGCAAAAGGCCTTGATCTTGAACTTGGTTTTGGCCCAGGCCGCGCGACTTTCCCGTACGGAATCCGCGCCGAATCCTATATTGTTGCTGGATGAGGTCGCCGCCCATCTGGATGCGCTCCGGCGGGCGGCCCTTTTCGATGAAATCACGGCGCTGGGGCTCCAGGCTTTTCTGACGGGCGCCGATGAGGCGTTGTTTGTGGACCTCAAGGGGCGGGCAATGGCGGTAAGCGTGGACGCCGGCCGAATGACCACCCTGGAAGACTGAAAATCATGGCTGACGAACAAGATCCCATCGACTCCGCCGACCCTGAAATGACGGGCGACGAGGCTGCGGCGGCGGCCCAGGCCGAATACGGCGCGGACTCCATCAAGGTGCTCAAGGGCCTGGACGCGGTGCGCAAGCGCCCCGGCATGTACATCGGCGACACCGACGACGGTTCGGGCCTGCACCACATGGTCTATGAGGTGGTGGACAACGCCATAGACGAGGCCCTGGCCGGGCACGCCACCCTGGTGGAGGTGATCCTCAACGCTGACGGATCGGCCACGGTCACCGACGACGGGCGCGGGATTCCGACCGACATCCACGAGGGCGAGGGGGTCTCGGCGGCTGAAGTGATCATGACCCAGCTGCACGCCGGCGGGAAATTCGATCAGAACTCCTACAAGGTGTCCGGCGGTCTGCACGGCGTAGGCGTGTCGGTGGTCAACGCCCTGTCGGACTGGCTGAAGCTGAAGGTCTATCGCGGCGGCTTGGCCCACGAGATGGAGTTTCGCCGGGGCGATGCGGTCTCGCCCCTCATCGTCACCGGCCCGGCGCCCTTGCGCGCGAACGGCGACTTTCTCACCGGCACCCAGGTGTCGTTTCTGCCCTCGCTGGAGACCTTCTCGACCATCGAGTTTGATCGCAAGACGCTGGAGCACCGCCTGCGTGAGCTGGCCTTCCTCAATTCCGGCGTGACCATCAAGCTGCGGGACATGCGCGAAGCCGAACCCTTCGAGGAGATCATGTCCTACGAAGGCGGGCTGGAAGCCTTTGTTCGCCACCTGGACAAGGCCAAGACCCCGATCATCAAGGCGCCCATCGTCATCCGCGGCCGCCGCGAGAAGGTCGAGATCGACCTCTCCTTGTGGTGGAACGACAGCTACCACGAGCACATGCTGTGCTTCACCAACAACATCCCCCAGCGCGATGGGGGCACCCACCTGGCCGCTTTCCGGGGCGCGCTCACGCGGGTGATGTCGTCCTATGTGGAAAGCTCAGGGGCGGCCAAGCGCGAGAAGGTCGGGGTCACCGGGGAAGATGCCCGTGAGGGCCTGACCTGCGTGCTGTCGGTCAAGGTGCCTGATCCCAAGTTCTCCAGCCAAACCAAGGACAAGCTGGTCTCCTCCGAAGTGCGTCCCGCCGTGGAAGGTCTGGTGGGCGAGGGCCTGGCCCAGTGGTTCGAGGAGCATCCGATCGAGGCCAAGGCCATCGTCGGCAAGATCGTCGAGGCCGCGGCCGCGCGCGAAGCCGCGCGCAAGGCGCGCGAGCTGACCCGCCGCAAGTCGGCCCTGGATATCTCATCCCTGCCCGGCAAGCTGGCGGACTGTCAGGAACGCGATCCGGCCAAGTCCGAACTGTTCATCGTCGAAGGCGACAGCGCGGGCGGCTCGGCCAAGCAGGCGCGCAACCGCGAAAATCAGGCGGTCCTGCCCCTGCGCGGCAAGATTCTCAATGTCGAGCGCGCCCGTTTCGACAAGATGCTCGGCTCCGAACAGGTCGGCACTCTGATCATGGCTCTGGGCGCCGGGATCGGCCGCGACGAGTTCGATATCAACAAGCTGCGCTACCACAAGATCGTCATCATGACCGATGCCGACGTGGACGGCGCCCACATCCGCACCCTGCTGCTCACCTTCTTCTATCGGCAGATGCCCGAGGTGATTGAAAAGGGCTTCCTCTATATCGCCCAGCCGCCGCTCTATAAGGCGGCCAAGGGCAAGTCCTCGCGCTACCTCAAAGACGACGCCGAGATGGACAGCTTCCTGATCGATGAGGGCGTGGACGGCGCGACCCTGGACCTGATCTCGGGCGAACGGCTGACCGGCCAGGACCTGCGCGCCCTGGTGATCGCCGCCCGCACCGCCCAGGGCAATATCGAGCGCCTGTCCAACCGCGCCCCGGGCTTTGCCGTGGAGCAGGCGGCCCTGGCCGGTTTGTTCGGCGATCAGCCGGACCCCGCCGCCGCCGCTCGCCGCCTGGATCTCTACGCCGAGGAGGGCGACGGACAGTGGTCGTCCGAAGACACCACCCCGCCCGGCGGCTATGTGTTTGTGCGCGTTCGCCGGGGCGTGTCCGAACGGATCGTGCTGGAAGAGGCCCTGCTGCATTCCCTCGACGCCCGTCGCCTGGCCGAGCGGGCGGTGGAGCTGGCCGAAACCTTCTCCAAGCCCGCCACATTCCGTCGCAAGGACAAGGTGGCGGTCGTGCGAGGCCCGCTCGACTTGATGGCCGCCGTACTGGACGCCGGCCGCAAGGGCCTGACCATCCAGCGCTACAAGGGCCTGGGCGAAATGAACCCCGAGCAGCTGTGGGAAACCACCCTGGACGTGGACGCCCGCACCCTGCTGCAGGTCAAGGTCACCCACGCGGACGACGCCGACGACATGTTCTCACGCCTGATGGGCGATCTGGTCGAACCGCGCCGCGAGTTCATCCAGGACAACGCCCTGGACGCCGAGGTGGACGTTTAGATCAAGACGGTGTTCGATGATCGTCGGCGGTGGGCTCGGACCCTCGCCCAAGAGGTGAACCCCCGATGAACGGCTTCTGAGCGCAGCGTTCAGTCACGATAGTCCATTAGCTTCGTCGTTATCACCTTCAACCCCCGGCGGCGGCCTGAAATGTTCGCTGCACGGCATAAGTGAGGAAAGACCATGAAGAAGACCCTCTTGATTTCAGGCCTGAGCGCCCTGGCGATTCCGGCCGCCGCTATGGCGCAGCCCTATGATCCGGCCTGCGTGCGTGAGAACCAAAATAATCGCGTCGCGGGCACCGTCCTCGGCGCCATCGGCGGCGCGGTGATCGGCGGCGCGGTCGCCGGCAACGGCCATAAGAACGACGGCGCCGTGGTTGGCGCCCTCGGCGGCGCGGTGGCCGGCAACGCCATCGCCGGCGCCCAGGGCCAGCCCTGCCCCAGCGGTTACATCCGTGTCGAACGGCGCGACCAAGGTCCGCCGCCCGGTGATCGTCGCGACTATGGCGACCGTCGCGACCATCGCGACTTCTGGGACGGCGCCCCGCAGGACATCCGCCAGCGGATCGACTTCATGCAGGACCGCGTGGACCGTTCAATCCGCGGCGGCTGGCTGTCGCGTCGTGAAGCGCGCGACATCACCAGCCAGATGCGCCGCATCCGCAGCGAAGACCGCCGCCTGGAGTATCAAGACCACGGCCGCCTTCGCCCGGAAGACCGGGCCTACCTGGACAGCCTGCTCAACAACCTGAGCCAGCGCCTGCACTGGGCGGAACATAACTGATCGGCTGAGTTCGACGGTTTGAGCTGATTGCGCCTCCGATCCCCAGGGTCGGAGGCGTTTTCATGCCAACCGTCATCCTCCGGGCGCCCATCGGGCGAACCGGGGGACCCAAGCAAGAGTGGAAGAGGCGAAGGGGACGCGTATCACTCCCTTCCCCCTCGATGGGGGAAGGGGCAGGGGATGGGGGTGGTCGCGCCCCTCCTTGCAGATGATCCTATGAGGCGACGCCTCCTACGCTTTGTTTTTCACCCGTCTGCCCACACCCCCAACCCTACCCTTCCCCCATCGAGGGGGAAGGACGCTATATTTTGAACCCGCTGCGACGCTTCGCAGAACCGACCCCTACAGACTCCGCGCCACCCTGAAGCCATGATTGAACGACCGCACGCCGTTCAGGTGCCAGATGCGCCGGGCCGCGCGCAGAAAAGTCGCATCGTTAAGCTTTGAGCCGCCGCGCAGGACGTGTTGGCCGCAATCTCCGGCGAGATTCGCCGAACCATCGCTCGGGGCGCCGGCGTAGCTGTCGTTGGCGCAGTCGTCCGTCCAGGACCAGGCGTCGCCGGTGGTGTCGTATAGGCCGAAGGGGTTGGGCTTGAAGCTGCCCACCGGCGAGGTGAACACATAGCCGTCATGGCAGGCGGGGTTGGCCGATAGCTGCGGAAGCTGCGCCTTGGCGTCCAGGTCCGCCCCGTTGGCGTAGGTGCAGGCGGCGGCCGGATCATCGCCCCACCAGTAGGCCGCGTCTGATCCCGCGCGGTTGACGTATTCGCTCTCGGCCTCCGAGAGCAGGCGATAAGCGTGGCCGGTTTTCTTCGACAGCCAGGCGACATAGGCCTCCGCGTCGCCATAGCTCATGCAGATGACCGGGTGGTTGTCGGTCTGATCGAACCCGACATGGCGCCAGTCGCGCCCCGTTCGGCTATCCAGCCCGCCGCCTTCCATGGTCAGGCACTGGTCGCCCGCCTCGTAATGGGTTTCGGCCGCGAACCGCGCGAACTCGCCCACGGTGACGAGGTATTTGCCGACAGCGAAGGGGTAGCCGATCCGCACCCGGTGACGCGGGGCCTCGCTGTTCTGGTGGTTGGGCTCGGCGTCGGGCGAACCCATGGCGAACTCGCCCGCCGGAACCACGATCATTTCGGGCAGCTCGGCGCCGTCCCATAGCTCGAGCGGCTTTTCAGTGGCTTTCCAAGCTGCGGTTTTCGCCTTGATGGCGGCGATCTCGGCGTCGGGATGCGGATGAGCGGCCCGATAAGCAGCAAACCGGGCCTGCCGATCCTTAAGCCAGACGGTGGGGTCATCGGCCCTGGCTCCGGCGCCTACGAGGGCCGAAAGGACCAGCGCCGCCAGCAAAGCAGACTTCCCCCGCGCTTGGCCCATCGGTCCCTTCCCAAGCACAGCCTTACGCCAGTTGGTTACATTTGGGGGGAAGGCTAGAGCTTAACTCATACGGCTGCAACCGAGCCATCCGTCGATGGGCGCCACCTGAATGACCAAAACGGAGGCGCGCCAGTTGCAATTTCTACGTCCTCCACCGCGCAGCGGGGGAGGGGGACCACGAAGTGGTGGAGGGGGCGTGCGGGAAGCATCGCGCTTGAACCATGCCCCCTCAGTCAGCTTCGCTGACAGCTCCCCCGCGCTGCGGTGGAGCACGCATAGCTGAACATATCTCTCCAACGTCCACACGATATCGAACGCCCCCTTCGCTCCACCCCCCTTAATTCTCCCTCACCACCTTCAGCACCGCTGCCCCGTAGTGCTCCAGCTTGCTCTGCCCCACGCCGTTGGCCAGGGCCAGGTCGGTCAGGGTGGCCGGCCGCAGCAACGCGATGTCGGCCAGGGTGCGGTCTTGGAAGATGACGTAGGGCGGGACGCGCTGTTCGGCGGCGGTCTCGCGTCGCCAGGCGCGCAGGGCTTGGAACAGGGGCTGGTGCTCGGGGGCCAGTATGGCCGCGTTCTCGCGGGTGCGCTTGCGCGGGCGGCCTGAGCGGGTGGTGGGATCGAACTTTTCCGGCGGTTTGCGGACGCTGACCTTGCGCTCGCCGCGATAGACCGCGCGCACCCCGTCCGCGTCGCCCAGGCCGATGAGAGGCCGGCCATCGTTGGGGTCTTCCCGCAGCAACCCCTCGAACAGCAACTGATCAACCAGGTCGCGCCATCCGGCGGGGCTGAGGTCTCGGCCCACGCCCCAGGTGGATAGCGCTGTCTCGCTGGCGGACGGGTCCTTGGTCTTGCCCAGCAGATGGTCGATCAACCGTCCGCGCCCCACCCGGCCTCCCAGGCGATGGGCCGCCGCCAGGGCCTTTTGCGCAGCGACCGAGGCGTCGATCGCCTCGGGCGGGTCCAGGCACACATCGCATTGGCCGCAGGGCTGAACGCCCGCCTCGCCGAAATAGCGGCGCACGGCGGCGGCGCGGCAGACGAAGCCGTCCAGCAAAGCGTAGAGCTGACGCACTTTGCGCGCCTGGCCGCGTTTGACCTCGTCGGGCGCCTCGCGGCTATCGATCCGGCGCAGGGCCCAGGCCATGTCCGACGCGCCGTAGAGCGTAATGCCCTCCGCCGGTTCGCCATCACGACCCGCGCGCCCAATCTCTTGCCAATAGGCCTCGATGGCGGCGGGCGGATCGGCGTGGATCACATAGCGCACGTCCGGCTTGTCCACCCCCATGCCGAAGGCGATGGTCGCCACCATCACCGCCTCATCGGCATTGAGGAAGTGCATCAGCCGCGCCTGGCGCGTCTTGCGCTCGAGACCCGCGTGATAGGCCACCGCCGGAACGCCCTCGGCCTTGAGCTTTTCCGCCAGCCGTTCCGTGCCGTCGCGCGAACCGGAATAGATCACCCCGCACTGGCCAGCGCGGGCCTTGACCAGCTCTATCACCCGATTGTCCGAGCGGCCCTGCTTGCGCTCAGCCGACAGGCGCAGTTCGGGGCGGGCGAAGCTGGCGACGAATTCGCGGGCGTCTTGCAGGCCCAGTTCATTGCGGATGTCCTCGCGGGTGCGTGCGTCAGCGGTGGCGGTGACGGCCAGGCGCGGAACGCCCGGAAAGATCTCCGCCAGCCGTCCGAGCATGCGGTATTCGGGGCGAAAATCGTGTCCCCACTGGCTGACGCAGTGGGCTTCGTCGATGGCGATCAGGGCCAGGGGATGGCGGGCGAGCCGCTCCAGCATGATCGACTGCATCAGCGCCTCGGGCGACAGGTAGAGCAGGTCCAGTTCGCCGGCCTCCATCAGCCGCCAGATGGCCGAGCGCTCGTCCAGACTGGTGTCGGAGTCCAGCCGCGCGGCGGCCACGCCGGATTGCTGCAGCCCGGCCACCTGATCGGCCATCAAAGCAATCAGCGGCGAGACCACCAGGCCCACGCCCGGCCGCATCATGGCCGGGATCTGGTAGCACAGACTCTTACCGCCGCCGGTGGGCAGCACCGCGACGGCGCCGCGCCCGGCCAGCACTTCGCTGATCACCTCGCCTTGCAAGCCGCGAAAGTCAGCATGGCCGAAGGTGCGCCGCAGAATAGCGCGCGCGGCGTCGAGGCCGGCGGGCGTTTCGGATTCGGCGAGCTGGAGGGAATCGAGGGTCACGCCTGACAGGATGGGGCATCGACGGCTAAGGCGCGAGAGCGGCGGGCGAGATTTCCCTTAAATCCTTGGAGGCAAGTCTGCTTGGGCTAACGACTGCGTCAAGGTTCGCCTTCGGCGACCGCGCAGCGGCGGCCCGCAGGGCCGACCTTGACCCAGCCGTGAGCCCAAGCTCCAATCTCACCAAGGGCTTCAGCGCCAGCTAGCTTTCTAAAGAAAGCTAAAATAGGCCGTCCAAACATGACGATTGCCCTAAATCCCCGCGCCCAAATCGGCGAAGGCTAGGGCTGTGAGCGGCGGGCCGGCCTTTCTGGCGGGCGGGGCCAGCTCCATGTCGGCCAACCGCGCCACCAGGCGGTCGACCTGGACGGCGATCTCCGGCGTGGCGGTGATCTCCCACCAGGCCGGGCGGGTCACCGGACCTAAGGCGTAGAGCCAGTCGGACGGCAGGCCGTCGGCCTGCAGCAGGGCGCAGTCGTCGGTCTCCAGCCCCAGGCCCAGAGGGTCGGGCACGGCCCAGCCGCGCACCTTCAGTTCGTCGATGAAGGGCAGGACCAGGCGGTTGAGGTCGCCGGCCGGGCCGGTGCAGTTGATCACTCGGGCAGCGTTGAAGCTGTGCTTTTGGCCGCCGCGCAGGGTCAGGGCGACATCGACGCGCCCATCGCCGGTCAGGCTGAAGCCGGACAATCGCCCCGCCTCGATCCTCAGTCGGCCGTCGTCGCGCAGCGCTTGGATCTCTGCCGCCACGCGCGGCGCCAGCCGGTGGCGATGCACATCCCACCGCGCCCGCAGATGGCGCAGGAACTGCCGGCGCTGGCGATTGCTCCAACGGTCCCAAACGGCGGCGACGGCGGGACGAGCCGCATCGAACACCCTCTGCCAAGGCACGTCCTGGGCTACGGCGGCCCTGACCTCGGCCCGCACCCGGCGGAACACGGCCAGGGGCTTGGCCCCGATCATCTCGTGCAAGAAGGCCGGCCAGACGCCGCCGCTTTTGTGGGTCTGCGGGACGTAACCCCGGCGCGAGACGGCCAGAACAGGCCCCCTATGGCCCTGGTCCTTTAGGCTCAGGGCCACATCCACCATGGTCAGCCCCGCGCCGATCAGCAGCAGGGGCGCGTCAGGCTCAAGATCGGCCAGGGCGCCGGGCGCCCAGGGGTCGGGGGTGAACAGGGGCGTGTCATAGAACCAGGCGTCGCGGCCGCCGGGAGGCAAGGGCGGCAGGTTGCCGGTGGCCAGGACCACGGCGGCGGCGTGGATCACGCGGCCGTCCTCCAGCTTCACCCCCCGGCCTCGGCCCTCAACCAGGGCCGCCACCTTGCCGCGCATGACCACAAGGCCGGGGCCCGGTCCGTGACTGCGGGCGGCCTCGAACCGCTCATGCAGATAGGCGCCGAACAGGGCGCGCGGCACGAAGGCGCTGTTCAGATCGCCCTGGGCCTCCTGCAGCGCCGCCTCGATCTCACCGGGGCGGGCCGCCAGCCAATCGGCGAAAGTCGGTTCAAAGCCCAGCTCCATCCTGCTGACCGGCACATTGAGCAGGTGTCGGCGGCGGCACGCGCCATAGGCCAGGCCCAGGCCGGTTCTGGCTGCGGGCTCGACCACCACGACTCTCAGGTCCGGCCGCGCCCGATTGAGCTTCAAGCCGCACAGGGCGCCGCTCAGTCCGCCGCCGACGATGACAACCGTCGTGGCCTCCTGGCTCAAGGCGCCTCGCCCACCGACAGGGGCAGCCCCCGCTCGCGCCACAGCTTCATACCGCCGTCCAGCGCCGCCGCCCGCCGAAAGCCCAGGGTGCGCAAGGTCGCCGCCGCCAAGGTGGAGATGCGGCCGAATTCGCAGCAGGCGACGACCCGCACAGTCGGGTCGGGCAGTTCATCGTTGATGCGCAGCTCAAGCTGGCCACGCGGCAGGTGGCGCGCGCCGGGAATGTGGCCGGCCAGCCAGGCGTCGCGCTCGCGCACATCGAGCAGCACGATATCAAGCCGGTCGCCCGCGACCTTTTCGGCCAGTTCCTCCAGGGCCACGAACGGCACTGTCGCCGTGGCCTCGGCCAGCAGCTGAGCCACGGTCTTGCCCCCGCTCATATTGGTACGCAGGGCCTCGGTCAGGTGGGTGGGGGCGCTGAGGTCGAGCTTGCGCATCATGTCGACGAATTCGGCCTTGTCGCGCTTTTGAAGGCGGGGATTGTCGGCGATCTCGTCCGCGATGGTGGAGTGGCTGCGGCCCTTGTAGTCGTGGGCGGGATAGACCTTCAGCTTGGGGTCCAGCTTGAGCACGCCATTGAACAGGCTGTCGTACAGCGCCTCCGGATCGCCCGTGGGCAAGTCGGTGCGTCCGGTGGCGCCGATCAGCAGGGTGTCGCCGGTGAACACCCGATCGTCGGCCAGGATACACATGGAATCGCGAGTGTGCCCGGGCGTGTGCAGCGCCTTCAGTTTGAGGTCGCCGACCATGAGGATTTCCCCGTCCTCCAGCCGCAAGTCGACATAGGGCGCCGGGCTGAGGCGATGGGCCACCACGGGCGCGCCGAGCCGCTCGCCCAGTTGTTTGGCGGCGGAGAAATGGTCGGCGTGGGTGTGGCTGTCGATCACATAGCGGATGCGCAGCCCTTCCTTGGCCGCCAGCCCCAGATAGCGGTCGATCTGGCGGATTTCCGGATCGATCAGCACGGCGGCGCGGCTGCCCGGGCATCCGACCAGATAGGACTGGCAGCCGCCGGTTGGAACCTGTTCGAAGATCATGCGCGCCCCCCGGCCGAGAGATCGTCTCTAGTTGGGCTGGCCGGTGGTGCGCAGGTAGGGTTTGTGCGTGACGAAGCCCGGGAACAGAGTCTTGGCGTCGTCGTCGCTCACCGCCGTGGTGATGATCACGTCCTGGCCCTGCTTCCAGTCCGCCGGGGTGGCCACCTTGTGCTTGGCCGTCAGCTGCATGGAATCGATCACCCGGATGATCTCGTCGAAGTTACGCCCGGTGGTCATGGGATAGGCGATCAGCAGTTTGATGCGCTTGTCCGGCCCGATGATGAACACGTTGCGCACCGTGGCGTTGTTGGCCGGGGTGCGGCCCTCCGAGGAGCCCGGCTCGTCGGCGGGCAGCATGCCGTAGAGCTTGGACACCTTCAGGTCGGTGTCGCCGATCATCGGGTAATTGGGCGCCTGACCTTGGGTCTCGGCGATGTCCTTGGACCATTTGGCGTGGTTTTCCACCGGATCCACCGACAGGCCGATGACCTTGACCCCGCGCTTGTCGAATTCCGGCTTCAACTTGGCCACGGCGCCGAGCTCGGTGGTGCAGACCGGGGTGAAATCCTTGGGGTGGGAAAACAGCACGACCCAGCTGTCGCCGGCCCAGTCGTAGAAGTTGATCGGTCCCTCAGTGGTCTGGGCGGAAAAGTCGGGGGCGACGTCGTTGATCTGCAAAGGCATGGACAGCACTCCAAGAGGCAGGAAATGGGGCGGACCATGCCCCAAACACGACTATCCCGCCATAGGAGAAAATCTCGACATAGCTCTCAAGCAGACCATCTGCCCTTGACTAAGCTTGGCGTGGACGCCGGATAAATTCAGGGCGGGGGTTCGGGGCTGAAACCGACCGGCAGAAAGCCGTGCAGGAACGATTCCACCGCCACAGCCACCGGGCCGGAGATCATCCGCTTGCCCGCCTCCATCTCGCGCACCCGCTTTTCGCCCTGGGCGCGGTCCCCGGCCAGGCGAAGGGCGCGGGCCATGTCCGAAGGACTCCAGCCCATGGCTTCGCGCGCCTGTCTCAGGTGCGGGCCGGTAACGATCATGACGCTCTCCAAGGGCAAATAGACCCTTACGGCGCATCGGATTGCCCTGTTGCAGCGCGAAGATCAACCGTTGGGACGCGGTCCAGCTGGATTTTTCCAACCCAGTCCGTGTTGCGGCCAAATCGCGCGCCTTTAAGAACGCCGATATTCGGCCATGTTTTGGGCGAGGATGGCGCATAGCTTGGCCTTGAAGCCAGACACGTCGGGAGAACGTCTTCAATGAAACTGCGCGCCCTATTGATCATGGCTGCGGCCGCCGGTTTGGCGGCCGGCGGCGCCTACGCCCAAACTCCGCCCGGTCCGCCGCCCATGAGCGCGGCCCACCACGGTCCTGCGCCTGAAATGCGCGCCGCCATGGAGGCGACCAGGAAGGCCTGCGAGGCCGATATGACCTCGCTGTGCTCAGGCAAAAAGGGTCCTGAGGCGATGATGTGCATGCACGACAACCACGACAAGCTGAGCAAGCCCTGCCAGGACGCCATCGCCGACCTGCGCGCTCAGATGCGCAAACGGTTTGAGGCGCGTCGCGAAGCCATGCAGGCGGCCAAAAAGGTTTGCGAGCCGGACATGGCGTCACTATGCGCCAGCAAGACCGGGCGCGACGCCATGATGTGCATGCACGACCACCGCGACAAGGTCAGCCAAGCCTGCAAGGACGCCATCGCCAAGGCGCGCCCGCCCGGCCGGCCCGACAAAGACATGAAAGGCATGCCTGGGATGCCCATGGGCGGCCCGCCCTCGTCCGAACGCCACGCCGCGATGCAGGCCGCCAAGGCCGCGTGTGAGCCGGATATGAAGGCGCTGTGCGTCGGCAAGACGGGTCGTGAGGCGATGATGTGCATGCATGAGAACCACGACAAGGTCAGCCAGACCTGCAAGGACGCCATGGCCAAGGTTCACCCCATGCAAGGGAGGAAGCACGATCACGATGGCGTCCCCCCGCCCGCCGCGCCATAGTCCATGACCCCGGCCGGTTCGCTGTAGCAGGCGGGCCGGGCCGGCATTGCTTGGGCCTCGCCGCCTGCTATGGTCCCCTTGAATCTATAGGATTCGCGTCTTTTCGAATCTTCGCGCCGTCGCCGGCGACGTGAGCCGACGCTTGGAGGGCGAAGCGTCTACCTAAATGCCGGATTTCATTTTCCACGATCCATCTGGACGCCGGGCCCGGCGCGTAGGCTTGGCCACCGGCTTGATCCTGTCCTTCATCGCGGCCATCGGCGCGGGCTTCGCCGTGACCTTGGCCATGGCGCCGCACTTGCCGGATGTCAGGCTGAAGGACCCGCGCGTCCTATCGGCGTTGCACCAGGAAAACGTCCGCAAGCATCCCATTCGGCCCACCTGGACCCGCATTCCCAAGCCCGGCGTCTTGCGATCCGCCGCCGTCGGCGCCGTCCGCCCCCTCACGGTGGCTTTCTACGTCAGCTGGGACCCGGAATCGCGGCTGTCCCTGGCCGAGCACATCGGCAAGATCGACGTGGTGGCGCCGCAGTGGCTGCAGCTCAACGGCTCGGTCGGCGGCACGACTCTGATCGAGGACCCTCAGGCGGAGGCCATCATCGCCGCCGCGCCCAAGCCGCCGTCGGTGCTTCCGGTGGTGTTCAACTTCAACACCCAGCAACAGCGATGGGACGGCGCCCTGGGTTCGGCCATGGTGCTCAACCCCGCCTCCCGCAAGGCGTTGATCGACCGGCTGGTCGACCTGGCCGGCAAGCGGGGGTTCGCCGGCTATGTGATGGACTTGGAAGAGCTCAGTCCCCAGGCTGTGAAGGCCTATCCGGGCTTTTTGGCTCAGATTCGCGCCGCCCTGCGCCCCCTGGGCCGCGAGCTATGGGTCACCGCGCCGGTGGACGAGGACCAGCCCTGGCCGCTCAAGACCCTGCAGGACAACTGCGACGCCCTGGTGCTGATGGCGTTCGATGAGCACTACCAGACCAGCGAACCCGGGCCGCCCGCCTCACAATCCTGGTTCCAGGCCCATGTGAGCGAGGAACTGCGCCATCTGGACCCGGACCGAACCATCGTGGCCCTGGGCAACTACGGCTACGACTGGCCCAAGGACAAGGGCGCCAAGACCTTTGACGCCGCTGATCCTTTGACCTTCAGCGAAGCCATGGTCCGCGCCAACGATTCCGGGGTGGAAATCGATTTCGACTCCGATGCGCTCAATTCCCACTACGCCTACACCGACGAGGACGACGGCGCGGCGCACGAGGTCTGGTTCCTGGACGCCGCCAGTCTGTTCAACCAGATCAAGGTGATCGACCCCTGGCGCCCGCGCGGCTACGGCCTGTGGCGCCTAGGTGCGGAGGATCCGGGCGTCTGGTCCCTGTTCGGGCGCGGGTACGGACGCGCCGACACCAGCGCCCTGGCCGAACTGCCCGGGGGAACCGAGCCGGATTTCGACGGCACCGGCGAGGTGCTGAAGGTCACCGCTACGCCCAAGGACGGCAAGCGCAGTCTCGTGATGGATAAGGCCACCGGCCTGATCACCGACGAGAACTATGACGTCATCCCGACCGGCTATGTGATCGAACGTTACGGCGCCCATCCGGGCAAGGTGGCCCTAACCTTTGACGACGGGCCGGACCCGCGCTGGACGCCTAAGATTCTCGACATCCTCAAACAGAAGCAGGCCAACGCCACCTTCTTTGTGATCGGCCAGAACATGGCCAACTGGCCCGGCCTGGTTCAGCGCGAGGTCCGCGAAGGCAATGTGGTGGGCAACCACAGCTTCACCCATCCCAACATCGGCGCCATCACAACCCCCCAGGTCGATCTGGAGCTGAACGCCACCCAAAGGCTGTTCGAGGTGGTCACCGGCAAGTCCATGCGTCTGTTTCGGCCGCCTTACTTCGGAGACGCCGAACCATCGACCCCGCCGGAAATCACGCCCCTGCTCAAGGCCCAGGCCCTGGGCTACCTGATCGTGGGTCTGCGCATCGATCCTGACGACTGGAAAAAGCCGGACCCTGCCCACATCATCAATGCGACCTTGGCGCGCTTGGCCGACACCAATCCGGATACAGGGGGCCAGGTGGTGCTGCTGCACGACTCCGGGGGCGACCGTAGCCGCACAGTCGCAGCTCTGCCTATGCTGATCGATCAGCTACGGGCCCACGGCTACCAACTTGTGACCATCGCCGATCTCGCCGGCATTCCGCCCGGCATGGCCATGCCGCCCACCCAACGCGATATTGTCGAGCTCACCTTGGACCGTATCGGATTTGGCTTTGTGCATGGGGTGGATGTCTGCATCTACACCTTGCTGGTGACCGCCATCGCCCTAGGCCTGGCGCGCCTGGCCTTCCTCAGCAGCCTGGCGCTGTGGCACCGTTTCACCTCAGGCCCGCCCCCGCCCATGATCGACCCGGCCACCGGGCCGCTGGTCAGCGTGCTGATCCCTTGTTTCAACGAGGAGAAGGTGATCGCCGCCTCGGCCGCACGGATTCTCCAGTCCGACTGGACCAATCTGGAGGTCCTGGTGCTGGACGACGGGTCCTCCGACAATACGGCGCTGGAGGTCGAGCGCGCCTTCGGCACTGATCCTCGCGTCCGGTTGATGCGCTTTACCAACAGCGGCAAGGCCCACACCTTGAATAAGGGCCTGGCTGTGGCCAAGGGCGAGATTATTGTCGCCTTGGACGCCGACACCCTGTTTCCGCCCACGACCATCGGCCGGCTGGTGCGCTGGTTCCAGGACCCGCAGATTGGCGCCGTGGCGGGCAACGCCCTGGTCGGCAACCGTCTGAATACGGTCACGCGCTGGCAGGCGCTGGAATATGTCACCGCCCAGAATCTGGAGCGCCGCGCCCTGGACGCCCTCGGCGCCGTGACGGTGGTGCCCGGCGCGGTGGGCGCTTGGCGGCGCTCGGCGCTTGAGGCGCTGGGCGGCTATCCGCCTGACACCCTGGCCGAGGACCAAGACCTGACCATCGCCGTGCAGCGGGCGGGCTGGAAGGTGGACTTCGACTCCGACGCGCGCGCCTATACCGAGGCGCCGGACACGGTCCAGGGCCTGCTCAAGCAGCGCTTCCGCTGGTCGTTCGGCACCCTGCAATGCCTGTGGAAGCACCGCGAAGCCCTGTTCGACCCCAAGCGCCCGGTGCTGGGCTTCGTCGCCCTGCCGCAAATCTGGCTGTTTCAAATTATCCTGACCGTCGCCGCGCCCCTGGTGGACCTGGCGGCCGTCTGGGCCGTCATCTCGGCGGTCATGGCCCACTACTCCCATCCGGTGGAATGGTCGTCGGACGATCTGGTGCGGGAGCTGCTCTACTGGACCGCCTTCACCATGGTGGACCTGTCCGCCGCCGCCCT
>CAYVHP010000002.1:0-9476 GCA_964451265.1 uncultured Caulobacteraceae bacterium
CCAGCCCCTGGGGTAGCAAGGCGTCCACAAAACTGAACTGACCCGAACGCTTCACCGCCATCGCGAACCTCCCTGCTCACAAACAGAGAATCACGATCCGCCAATTACGCAACGGTTCCATCGAGGGGGAAGGACGCACAACTCAATACCCCAGCACCACGCCCTCTCGCCGGGGGTCCGCCGCGCCCTTGAGCTTTCCGCCCAGGGCGGTGACGGCGTGGAAGCCGGACTCTTCGCCGCCGCCGGGGCGCAGGGTTACGCCCAGGGCCGCCAGTCCCTGGGTCATGGCGGGGGATATCTTGTCCACCTCGGCGCCGACGTCAGAGCCGCGCGCGATGATATTGGGCAGGTTGATCGCCTGATCCACCGGCAGGCCCCAGTCCAGCAGGGCCACCAGCACCTTCAGATTGAACGCCAGGATGGAATTGCCGCCGGGCGAGCCCAGGGCGGCGTAGAAGCGGCCCTGCTGGTCCAGCACGATCACAGGCGACATCGACGAGCGGGGTCTTTTTAATGGGGCTACTGCGTTCGCGGCTTGAGCCCCGTTTGGGTCAACCGGGCTGAACGAGAAGTCGGTCAGCTGGTTGTTCAGCACGAAGCCGTGGGTCATGTGGCCCGAGCCGAACACGCTCTCCACCGAGGTGGTCATGGAGACGACGTCGCCGTCTTTATCCACCACCACGAAATGCGAAGTGCCGCCGGGCTCGCGGCTGGCGTCCGGCCCGCGCGGCGCGGCGCCGGGGGGCGTTCCGGCCACGGGCGGCAGGCCCATCACGTCGCCGATCAGGGCCGCGCGTGAGGCGACATAGGCAGGGTCCAGCAGGCCGTCCAAAGGAATGGAGACGAAGTCCGGATCGCCGATATAGCGGTCGCGGTCGGCGTACATCAGGCGGCTGGCCTGGATAAATTGCAGCCAGGCCTTGGGATCGTTAGGCCCTCGCGCGGCGATGTCAGTGTGCTCCAGCATCTGGAGCGCCTGCAACAGGCCCTCGCCGCTGGACGGCGGCGGGGGCACGCACACTAGGAACGCCCGATGCGGCCGGCATAGGGCCTGGGTCTCCTTGGCGCGATAGGCGGCCAGATCGGCGACGCTGAGGGTTCCGGGCAAGGGGTCGGCGTGGATGCGGGCGGCGATTTCCCCGGCGACCGCGCCGCCGTACAGGGCGCCCGGTCCCTCGGCCGCCAGCCGGCGCAGCATGTCGGCGTAGGCGCGGTTCTTCAGCAGGTCTCCCGTCTGCACCCGTCCGCCCGAGGGCTTGGTGAAATAGGCTGTGATGTCCGGCGCGTTGGATTCGGGGATACGCCGGTTGTTGACGAAGCCCGACAGGCGCGGACTGACCACAAAGCCCTTATCGGCCAGGGCCTGGGCCGAGCCGAACAGGCTCTTCCAAGGCAGGCGGCCATGCTCCTTGTGCGCCAGGGCCAGCAGGGCCACGGCGCCCGGCGCGCCCGTAGAGCGGCCGCTCAGCACCGCCTTGGCAAAGCCCATGGGCCTGCCGCCGGGTTCCAGAAACATGTCCGCCGTCGCCCCGGCCGGGGCGGTTTCGCGGCCGTTATAGGCGCGCACCTGTTGGGTCTTGGCGTCATAAAAGGTCATGAAGGCGCCGCCGCCCAGACCCGAGCTTTGCGGCTCCACCAGCCCCAGCACCGCCTGGATCGCCACGGCGGCGTCCGCCGCGCTCCCCCCGGCCTTCAGCACCTTCAGCCCCGCCGCCGCCAGAGGATTGGCCGCCACCACCATGGCGTGGTTCGCCGCCCGCACCGGACAGGCCAGGGCCAGGACGGCGCAGAACGCCAGGGACAGGGGCAGGAACGGACGCATGGCGCACAATCAAAACGGCTGAGGCCGCCATGAGACCCCGGCGGGGCCGTCAGGTCCAGTCGCAACCGCTCCAAATCGCTTATCCAGCGGGTTGCGCCCCGACGAGCTTGCCGCTAGGTTCCGCGCCCTCGCCGTAAGGCATGCGCGCCCGTAGCTCAGCTGGATAGAGCATCAGACTACGAATCTGAGGGTCGGACGTTCGAATCGTTCCGGGCGCGCCATTTTCTCCTTGAAAATCAATTGATTGCCGAGAGGTCCAAGCCTCGCCCCAACCTTAAATGTCGATTAGGTTGGGTTTTAGGTTGGGGTTTGAGCGGAAACGGCAGGAGAACACCGCCTTTTCCACGCTGCGGTTGGTGGTCGCGCGCGCTCGTTCGCCGCTAGAATCGTCCTCCCACCGCTCTTCCACGGGCCCGCCAGCGAGTCCCGCGGTGTCGGGAGAGGGCATGAGCGCCCGGAAAGTAGCTCGCGCGGCTTATCGTGCCGCACGCTGGAGGACTTCCACCAGTTCCTCGATCTTCTGCTGCTGATCCGCCGCGTCACCGGAGGCAAAAGCCCCCCTGACGCAGTGGTCGACGTGGTTGCGCAGCAGTTCGGTCTCGACCTTCACCAGAGCCGCGCGAAGGGCCTGGGTCTGGGTGAGGATGTCGATGCAGTAGCGGTCTTCCTCGACCATGCGCGTGACGCCGCGCATCTGGCCTTCGATGCGGCGCAACCGGTTCAGCAGTTTGGTCTTGTTGTCGTCAGTCAAGGATAGTCCTCCTAGCGAGACATATACCTCATGGGGGCATTCTTGAAATGCCCCGTGGGGGTATATAGGTAGTGGCCAGTCCGAAACCGGGCGTGTCTGCGGGAGAGCGCGATGAGCGAGACCCATCATCACCATGACCACTTGCATCACCACCATGGCGATGGCCCCGGGCTGACCGGCGACGACGCCCGTGTGATCGATCCTGTGTGCGGGATGAAGGTCGATCCGAAGACCACGCCGCATCACCTCGAACGAGACGGCCGTGCGTTTTTCTTCTGCTCGGCCGGATGCAAGGCCAAGTTCGAGGCCGATCCGGACCGCTATCTCGCGACGGGCGACAAGCCCCCGGCCGCTCCGACGCCCGCGGGCACGATCTACACCTGCCCCATGCATCCCCAGATTCGACAGGTCGGGCCCGGCGCCTGCCCGATCTGCGGCATGGCGCTGGAGCCCGAGACGGTCACCGCTGACCAGGGCCCGAGCCACGAACTCAAGGACATGACGCTGCGGTTCTGGGTCGGGCTGGCGCTGGCGGCGCCGGTCTTCGCGCTGGAGATGGGCGGCCACCTGACGGGCCTGATGATGCTGGCGAGCCGCCAGACGTCCAACTGGATACAGATGGCGCTCGCAACGCCCGTCGTGCTGTGGGCCGGCTGGCCCTTCTTCGTGCGCGGCTGGGCCTCGCTGAAGACCCGTCACCTCAACATGTTCACCCTGATCGCGATGGGCGTTGGCGTCGCTTGGCTCTACAGCATGGCCGCGGTGCTCGCGCCCACCGCTTTCCCGCCGGCGTTCCGCGACACGAGCGGCGCGGTCCCTGTCTATTTCGAAGCGGCGGCGGTGATCACCGTCCTCGTCCTGCTCGGCCAGGTGCTGGAGCTGCGCGCCCGCGAGCGGACCTCCGGCGCAATCAAGGCCCTGCTCAACCTCGCGCCAAAGACCGCCCGCCGGATCAAGGAAGACGGGACGGACGAGGAGGTTACGCTCGACCTGATCCACATCGGCGACCGTCTGCGCGTCCGGCCGGGAGAAAAGGTCCCGGTCGATGGCGAGCTCACAGAGGGCCGCGTCTCCATCGACGAGAGCCTGGTCACCGGCGAATCCATGCCCGTCACCAAAGAGGCCGGCGCCAAGGTCATCGCCGGCTCGATCAACAAGACCGGCTCCTTCGTGATGCGGGCGGAGAAAGTCGGGGCCGACACCCTCCTGTCGCGGATCGTGCAGATGGTGGCCGAGGCCCAGCGCAGCCGCGCCCCGATCCAGCGCATGACCGACCATGTCTCGGGCTGGTTCGTGCCGGCGGTGATCGCCGTCGCCCTGCTCGCCTTTGCCGTCTGGGCCTTCGTCGGCCCGGAGCCGCGCTTCGCCTACGCCCTCGTCGCCGCCGTTTCGGTGCTGATCATTGCCTGCCCCTGCGCACTTGGGCTCGCCACGCCGATGTCGATCATGGTCGGGGTCGGGCGCGGGGCCCAAGCCGGTGTGCTGATCAAGAACGCCGAGGCGCTGGAGCGCTTGGAGAAGATCGACACCCTCGTGGTGGACAAGACCGGCACCCTCACGGAGGGGCGGCCGGCCGTGACGGCCATCGCCGTGACCTCCGGGTTTGAGGAGACCGAGCTCCTGCGCCTCGCTGCCAGCCTCGAGCGCGGCAGCGAGCACCCGCTGGCCGACGCCATCCTTCGCGCCGCCAAGGAACGCAACCTGCCTCTCTCGGAAGCGCAGGACTTCGACTCCCCGGTCGGCAAGGGCGTGCTCGGGACCGTCGACGGCAAGCGGCTGGTGCTGGGCGGCGCCCGGCTGATGACCGAGCAGGACGTCGACATGGCCCCGCTGGAGAGCCAGGCCGAGCGGCTTCGCGCCGAAGGGACGACCGCGATTTTCGCGACGATCGATGGCAAGCTCGCCGGTGTCCTGGGCATCGCCGATCCGATCAAGGCTTCCACGCCCGAGGCGGTGAAGGCGCTCAAGGCCGACGGCGTTCGCCTGGTCATGATGACGGGGGACAACCGCACGACCGCGCTCGCGGTGGCCAAGCGTCTAGGCATCGACGAGGTCGAAGCCGAGGTGCTGCCCGAGGACAAAGCCAAGGTGGTCCAAAAGCTGAGGGCCGAGGGTCGCACCGTCGCCATGGCCGGCGACGGCGTCAACGACGCGCCGGCGCTGGCGGCCGCGGAGGTCGGGATCGCCATGGGCGCGGGCGCCGACGTGGCCATCGAAAGCGCCGGGGTGACGCTGCTGAAGGGCGACCTGCAGGGCATCGTCAAGGCCCGCCTGCTGTCCCGCGCCGTCATGGGTAACATCCGCCAGAACCTTGTGTTCGCTTTCATCTACAATGTGGCGGGCGTGCCCGTGGCCGCCGGCGTGCTCTACCCAGTGTTCGGCTGGCTCCTCTCTCCGCAGATCGCCGCGGCGGCCATGGCGCTGTCGTCGGTGAGCGTGATCAGCAACGCGCTGAGGCTGCGTGCCGTGAAGCTCTGAGACCGGCGTCGCCGAAAGTCAGGCGGACGGCCTCAGGTCGGCATCCAGCCGGTCCGCCAGGATCTTGCGCGCGCGGTAGATCCGGGTCTCGATCGTCTTGGCGGAAATGCCCAGGACTTCGCCAGCCTCCTGCTGCGATAGGCCCTCGAAGGCGGTGAGCAGCAGCGGTTCTTTCAGCTGCGGCGGCAGGGTGGCGATGGCGCGGTCGAGCTTTTGCCGCCGCTGCTGCGCGGCGATCGCCTCGTCAGCCGGACCCGTGGGGTCGGGCGTTTCCATGGCTTCGCTCTCTTCCAGGGGCTTGGCGCCGAACAGCAGCCGGCGCACCAGCGCCCGGCGGCCCCGGTCGCGCGCCTTGTTGATAGCGATGGTGCGCAGCCACGAGCCGAACGGCCGGCTCGCATCGTAGTGACCGAGCGCCGCCCAGGCGGCGATGAAGGCCTCATGCGCCGCCTCATAAGCGTCCTCAGGGTCGCCCGTGTAGCGGCGCAGCAGCCTGTACAGACTTTCCTTATGGCGGCGGACGAGGACCGCGAAGGCCTCGTCGTCGCCCGCCGCCGCGCGCCGGGCGAGCTCGTTGTCCGACGCCTCGGCGTCTCGGCTCACTGGGCGTCTTCGGTCAGCGATTTGGCGACTGTGGCGTCGAACTTCGCCGCCTGTTGCGGGGTGAGCACATCGCGCATCGCCAGCACGTGGAGGATGGTCTCCTTCTGCAGTTCCTCCATGGCGTGGTGGAAGCGGTCGACGGCCGCCTGGACGTCGGGCGTATAGGCATGATGTGCCCCGATCGCCTTGGCGAGGTCCACATTGGCGGCGTGCATCTCGGCCTGCAGAGCGGCCCTGCGCCGGGCGTGGGTACGTTCCAGCCCTTCGATCCGACGCTGCTGGTCCGCTGTCAGGCCCAACTCCTCATGCAGCAACTCGTGCAGCGGGGTGGGCGAGCGCATCCGGTGCAGCACATATTCCGCGCCGCCCCACGCGCCGAGCCCGCCGAGCGCCAGCGAGAGCACTACCGTGAGGATGACGCTTCGGGCCAGGCTCACCGGGCGCCTTCAAGGAGGGTGGAGGGGGCCAGCTGGCCGACGGCGAACGGCCCCGCCGGATGGGGCGCATTCATCGCAGCCGTGGCGGCAGCGCTGCCGGCGGTGACACCCATCGCAAGCGCAACGGCGACCGCGCCCAGGCGCACTGGTGCCAGAGCCTTCAGGGTCCGGGCCTCGCCGCGACGGTGCGCGATGTCGCGGCTGATCGCGGCCTCAAGGCCGCGGAGCCGGTGGTCGATCGGGGCTTCGGCGAGGTCCGCGACCCAATGGTCAAGATCGTTCGTCATGTTCAGCGCTCCCACACCCTGCCCGGCGACTATAGCCGCGTTACTGCGGTTGGATCGCAACCACCTGATTCTCCGACCCCAGCAGGGTGAAGGATACCGTCTGGCCAGATTTCGCGACCTTCAGCGCATCCGGCGTCGCCTTGAAGGTCATCGTCATGGCGGGCCAGCCCAGCGCCGGGATCGGCGAGTGGTGGATCGTGACCGTGCCCGCCTTCGTGTCCACGGACTTGATCTGTCCGGTGGCTTTCGTGCCCGCCTCGGCAGCGGCCGGCTGACCAGCGGCCGAAACGGCTCCCGCGCTCTGGGCGAGCGCCGGCGCGGCGATCAAGGCGGCTGTGGCCGCGACCAGCAGGAACTTCATCTCGGTCTCCATTGTCCGCAGACGACCGCCAGGCCGTCGGATTCCAAAGGGTTACGCACCAGCCCGCCGCCACCCCTTAGGGATACCGAGGTGTTCGCCGCTCGATCTGTCGAATCTGGGGAACGGCGCTGCGGGCGATCAGTTTGAAGCCCATCCCACCAGCCTGAAAGGAGGCGCGCCATGCACGCCCAGGAGATGATCCGCACGCATCCGTCGGTCCGAGGCCAGACCAACGACGCCCTGATCCGCTGCATCGAGGCCTGCTACGACTGCGCCAACACCTGCACGGTCTGCGCCGACGCCTGTCTCGGCGAGGACATGGTCAAGGACCTGCTGCAGTGTATCCGCCTCAACCTCGACTGCGCCGATGTCTGCACCGCGACCGGGAGCCTCGCGTCGCGTCGGACGGGGACGAACGAAGCGCTGCTCAAGCGCATGATCGAGACCTGCGCCGAGGCCTGCCGGCTGTGCGGCGACGAATGCAGCAAGCATGCCGACCGGCACGAGCACTGCCGCATCTGCGCCGAGGAATGCCGCCGCTGCGGACAGGCCTGCCGCGAAGCGGCCGAGAGCATCACACCCACCTTGCAGTAAGCGGCCGCGCTACGCGCTCCGGCCCGGCGCGAAGGGCGTGACGCCCTTCGGCTTCACCACGCCCAGGGCTGCATTGAAGCCCAGGAGCAACAGCGCCAGGCTGGGCGCCAGCACGAGCTCGAACCGCAGGCCTTGAAGATCCGGGTCGGCCAGGCGCCCGGCCCGGGCGGCGACGGCCAGGATACTCGTCGGGCGCATGTGCATGAGCAGCGCACCGGCGGCGAGGATGGTCATCAGCAGCTTGAGCAGAACCCACCAGTGGCGGGCGAGTCCCCATGCCGTTCCGGCGCCCTGCGTCAGGCCGGCGAGGACCACCACAGCGCTGAGGGGGACAACGACCCGCCAGCCGATGACGTCCATGGCCAGATAGCAGGCCTCGGCAAGCTTGGGATCTGTCGTGAGCAGGCCGGTCGCGGACAGGCAGAGATAGGCCGCGACCGAGCCGAACCAGCCGACGCCGGCCAGGATGTGCGTCAGGAGGACCGCGCGGCGGGCATTGGGTGAGAGTCGCATCAGCCGCCGTGCATGTGCCGGCCGAGTCCGAGGCCGAAGAGGTGCAGGCCGACGAAGATCGCGACGAGGACGGCGAGCACGGCGAAGAAGGCCTTGACCCAGCCAGGGGTAGGAGCACGGGGCGGCGGCGGGTCGGTCGGCATGGCTGGAGCTTAGGCCGGAGCCGTCGGTTGCGCCTGCGGAGTTGACGAACATATCGCGTCCTGCGTCCCATATCTGGCGATTTCATCCGCCCGGATCAGGACCCGCCCGATGTCCGTCTCCAGCATTGACCGGCGCGCCGTTCGGACTCGCGGCGCGATCCACCGCGCCTTCGCCGCCCTGGCGCTCCATCGCTCCTATGACGCGATCCGAGTGGACGACATCTGCTCGCAAGCCGGGGTCGGACGCTCGACCTTCTACGCCCATTACGCCGGCAAGGATGACCTGCTGCGGCGCGCCTTCGATCACCTGCGGCGCGCCCTGGCGGCGGCGCGATCCGCAGGGCAGGCGAGGCCCTTCGCCTGGGTGGAGGCGCTCTTCGCCCACGCCGCCGGGCGGCACTCGCACCTCTGCCTGTTCGCGGGCGGCCGCCGCGCCGAGATCGCCCGCACGGAGCTGCGCGCGATCCTCGGCGCCGAGCTGCGGCGCGACCTTGCGGGCATCAGCTTGCCGGAAGAACTGTCCCCCCGGGTGGCGATGGGCACGGCTGCTCTGCTGGCCCTCTTCGAGTGGTGGTTGGCCGACGGTGCGCAGCGACCGCCGGCAGAGATGGCGGCGCTGTTCTGCCGGACGGTTGCGGATCGGGTCATAGCCGGCTGATCGGCTCAGGCGGCGCGGCGTGGCGTCCGTAGGTATTTGAGCAGGGCGATGACGCCGAGAACCTCCAGGGTGAGCAGGAGGAGCCATTCGATGGCCATCCCACCCATCATGAGGGTTCCCCCGGGCGCCGCCCATCATATTGGCGCAATTCATCATCGCGGCCTCCGTTCTGGGGACCTGAAACGATCGGGGGCCCGACCTGTTCGCCAGCGGACGCTCGTCGTTCGGGGCGGACGCTACTGCTTGCGCAGTGCTGTCACCTCGTTGGCTTGGCCTTCGACCTTGACCGTGAACGCGACCTTGTCGCCGCTCTTCACGCCCTTCAGCAGCGAGGCGGGCGTGGCCTTGAAGGTCATGGTCATCGCCGGCCAGCCGACGGCCGGAATAGCGCTGTGCTTGATGGTGACCGTGCCGACCTTGTTGTCGAGGCCGGTCACGACGCCGGTGGCGTCGCCGGTCTTGGCGCCGTCGGACTTGGCCATCGACATGCCTTTCATGTTGGGCATGTCGGCGGCTACGGCCTGGCCGCCAAGGGTGGCCGCCAGGGCCAGAACAGCGAACGGGAGGTAGGTGCGCTTCATGGGTGTTCTCCTTCAGTGAAGCGTTTGGGAACTGAAATCCGTCGCCGCCGGCGCAGCAGCAGATAGCCGGCCGGGACGACGAACATCGACAGCAAGGGGGCGGTGAGCATGCCGCCGATCATCGGCGCGGCGATCCGGCTCATGACCTCCGAGCCGGCCCCGTGACCCACGAGCATCGGCGCGAGACCCACGAGGATCACGGCGACGGTCATCGCCTTGGGGCGGACCCTCAGCAGCGCGCCCTCGCG
>CAYVHP010000003.1:0-9713 GCA_964451265.1 uncultured Caulobacteraceae bacterium
CAGAAACTGCACCAGCGGCGGCTTGGAACCGCGCAACCGCTCATAGTCTTCTGTAGACAGCACGACAGCGGAGGCCCGTCCCCGCACGGTGATACGCTGGGGGCCTGAGCGTATGGCGTCACGCAGCAAATCACTGAAACGGGCCTTGGCTTCTTGAACTTGCCAACTGCGCACGGCGGCTACCTGACCATTCTGACCATTTGCAACATGCCATAGGGCTGACAGCTGGTCAAAGGCGCAACCGCCGCCAGCCTACCCCTTGCCCGCCGTATCGGCGCTGGCGACCTTGCCCTTGGGCGCAATCGGTCCTGGACCGGCGCGGAAGCGGTCCTTCATCTTGGAGACCCAGCCGGCGAAGGCGTCGTCGAGCGCCGCCACTTTTTTGAAGTCGCTGATATTGGCGGCCATCTGGGCGGTTCCGGCCAGGGCGACTCTGAGGGCTTCGGGCGCTCGGGCCTTGTCAACCATAGGCTCGAAATGGACGCGCAATCTGGCCAGGGCCCCGTCGTCCCCCGCCAGACTATAAGCGATGCCGGCGCGCAACAGGCGCGTCTCGTCATCCACGCTGAGTGGCGCTCCGGTCTTCCATCGCTCGCCGAGCAGCTTTTCCATCAAGGCGGCGGCCTGTGGCCATTGATGTGTGCGCCATGCCACCTCGGCGCGAATGTCGTCCGCGTCCGGCGTGGGGTCCTTGCCCACAAGCTCCATCGCGTGGTCGTTTTGATTGAGGTCCAGCCAGGCGCGCGCTTCGACAATGCGCCGCTGGTTGGCCAGGGCTGTGGGCAGCACGGTGGTGCGAGAGTCATTGAGGGCCTGGATCGCGTCTTCCGGCTTGCGGTTCATCAGGTAGAGCGTTGCGAGGTCGGTGGAAACCTGGGCCTTGGCAAGGCCATCCAGGCGATTTTCCACCTGGTACTTGAGCAGAACAGTCGCCTGATCGAGCAGGTCCACGTCCACCAGCCGCTGGACCATCTTGCGCACCATCAGGTCGCCGTCGGCGCCGATGGGCGTCAGCTGCTGAAAGTCTGAGAACAGGGCCAAGGCCTGGACCGGCTCCATGCCGTCCGCGCGGCCGTCGAGAAACAGGGCGCGAAATGCGCCGCGCATGTCCGCCTGTAGGCCCAGGGCCTCAGGCGAGCTGTCCTGAACCGAGCCGACTGTGCGCATGGCCTCCAGGGCCTCACGGTAATGGCCCTGGCTGAGATACAGCTGGCCCAAGGTGCGGATGACTTGCAGCTCCGTGGCGTCGCCGCGCCAACGATAGCGAAGATCGTCGTAAACCTGAGCAGCTTGGGACGGATTGATCTGCCCCTGCGCCAGGCGAATCTGGGTGGCGTGCAACATCGCCGGGGTCGCCACCTGCTCCAGGGGCGAGCGCGCCACGGCGTCGTAAATCGGCAAGGCGCGCTTGGGGAAGCCCTGGGCCTCAATCAACCGCGCCTGCAACAATTGACCGGCGAGACTTTCAGCCGGGTCCTTGGCCTGGGCCAGGGCGAGCGCCACCTCGGTGGCGGCCACGCCTAGATCTCCGCCCTGCAGCGCGGTTTCCGCATAGGCGCGGGCAAAGCGCGCCTGCCAAGCGGCGGCGAACTGGTTCATCGCCGGCATGCCGTGAGTGAAGCCGTCCTTGGCGGCGGTCCAGTCGTTCTGCTGGGCCGCGATATAGCCGCGCCACAGGGCGCTGGCGGCGTCGGAGGCCAGGGCGGGCGAGGAAAAGTCGTTCTCCGCTTCCTTGTAACGCCGGGCCATGGCCCGCACCGCGCCGCGAATGCCGCGAAACTCAGGATCGGACAGCATCTCCGGATGGGTCTTGGCGGTCAGGTTCAGGACGCCGATGGCCTCATAGGACAGCTCCGATCCGGCCAGGAACCGCGCCAAAGCCATGCGCGCCTTGACCCCCGCCTGTTTGTCGCCGTCCGCCTCCTTGTTGATCTCCGCCGCCGCCGCGTTCTGCAAATCGCTATAGCGGGCCATGAACCCGCCGGACCCTGTGCGCGACCAGTTGGCGTAGTCGATCAAGGCCGGCATGGCGGCAGGCTGCGGCATGGCGAGAGACGGATCCACCCTTCCGGTCACCGCTGCCGCAGAGGAGAGCGTCAGGCCCTTAGGCCGGCTTATGCGCACGAAATCGGTGTCGAAATTGACCGTGATATCCTCGGCCACCGGCTCAAACGCCAATCCCTGGGCCGAGGCGAGCAGGTTGAAATCGACGAAGCCGCGCCGAGAGCTCAAGCCCTTGGACGGCGCCAGGGCGGTCACCGCGCCGATGCGATCCCCCACGGCCGGATCATCGATCCACACCACTTTGGTGGCCCCCGCGAGCTGCGCCTTCAAGGCGCCCAACGGTGAGGCGTTATCCCGCTCGGTCTTGATCGACGTAGCCCAAGGCTGAAGGCCGGGCCCGATGGCCAGGGTCCACGTCGCCCCGTCGGCCCACGCCCGGATCGCCGGTCCGCCCGGGGCGACAATGCGCACCGCGCTGAAGCCTTCACCGTAAACGGCCTTGATGCCCTTGAAGATCGGCGTCTGCGGCGGAGAGGCGCCAAGGTCGAGCTTGATCGGGGTGTCGAACACCAGCCAAACCGCATCGCCCCGTTGAAAAGCGGCGGCGCCCAAGGGATTACGCCAAGGGAAATGCAGCAGAATTTGTCCCGATGCGATCTCGCCCTTCATGCGCACCACCCCGCCCGCAGGACGGGGGTCGAGACGGGGCGCATCGGCTGCGGGAGCGGGGGCGTCCGCCGGCTTGGCGGGGAACAGATTGACGTAGACTGCGCCGTCCGCCTGGCCCGTTTTTGCGTCAGCGCCCGGCTTTAGCGTCAGCACCACATCGATGGCGCCGGCCGACTTGTGCAGTTCGGCGGTCTGCAGAAAGGCCGGTGGGTCCACCCTGAGCAAGGACAGATCCGGATCGGCTAGCCGTTCGAAATGCAAGGTTACGGTCTGGCCATCACGGCCGGCCTTATAGCGAACCCCGCCGTTCCAGCGAAATTCGATATGCGACAGGTTTTGGCTCTGCCCGACGCGCACTTCCAGCGGCTCCTTGGCGGCCGCTGCGGCCCAGGCCCCCAGACCAGCGGGCGCAACGGAGCCGACCGCCAGGGCCGCCGTTACCGCGATCCATCGCAGGGGCTTGGGCCAGCGCATGGCGACCTAGCCTTTCGCCTTCTTAGGAGTCTTGGCGCCCTTGGCCGCAGGCGGCGCGGCTGCGTCTGCGGCGGCGGTGGCCGGCGGCGCAGGGGGAGCGGCGGCGGGAGCTGCGGCAAGAGCAGCAGGCGGCGCCACAGTGTTGGAGGCCAGGGCCGCCCGCGCCTGATCGGCCGGCGCCATGCGATCAGCCAGTTTTTCGGTCAGCGCCTTGGCGTCGGCGGGCGACATCTGGGCCAGGATCGCCGACAGGGCCTTGTCCTTCATCTTGGCCGCCACGGGCAGGCGCACAGAGTCGTCCAGAATGGCGAACCGTGGGGCCGCGGTCTTGGGCGGCATGGACTGGAACACAATGACCAGCCGGTCCACCTCCGCGTTCTTTTCCGCATCAGCCTGACCCAACAAGCCCTGGATGTCGCCCTTCAAGCCGTTAAGCTGAGCCAGTTTGGCGTCGACTTTCGCCTCGGCCGCCGCCAACAGCGCCAACTCGGTGCTCATACCCTGTTCGCGCTGGTCCAATTGCGTGCGCCGCGCGCCGAGATTTTGCAGGGTCTGAAGTTCCGCCGGCGACAGGCCTGCCTCTTTGGCCAGTTCCGCCGGGGTGGGCGCGCAAACCGGCGCGGGCGGCGGCGTATTGACCGCCATGACGCTGCCCGGTGGAGCGGCCGGCACTGGGCCGCCCGGCGCGGCGGAGGGGTCGGGTTTGGCCTGATCGCCCATCCCCGCCTTGGGCTTGGCGCCCGGCGCCAGGTCCTCCGCCCAAGCCTTGGCGCCGGCGGCGATAGCCGGCAGGGATGCGACGCCGCCCACCAGACGCACAGCCAGGACGCCGCCGATCGCAATGAGCAATAGCGGCAGAAATCTCGGAGCCCGCTTCATCGGCGGCCTCCGCCGACTGCGGACAGCGCGGCTTTACCCAATGCGGACCCCGCGCTTTCAAACAATTCGTCGTCCACCGCCGCGCGCGACCGGGGCGAGGCGGCGGGCTTGATTTCATGGATTGCCGGGCGCGCTAAGGCGGGACGCGCGCTCGAAGTCCTCAGCGGGGGCGGCGCAGCGGCCTGGGCCTTGGCCAGGGCTTCGGCCTTGGCGTCCGCGTCGGCGGTCAACTTGATCAGGATGTCAGACAAGGTGCGGGCGCTGTCGATGCGCGCGGCGAGGTCCGAGCGAACGCTTTCGGCGGTGGCCCTGAGCTCCTCCAGACCTGATTGGGTGCGAAGGGCAGCCTGATCCAGCTCCGACACGGCCTTTGCGAAGCTTAGGTGGCTTTCGCGCAGGGCGCGCAGGCGACGATCCAGGCGCAGGCCCAGGATCATGGCGCCCACAAGCAGGACGCCCAGCGTCAGGTTCAGCGTCAGGGCGACGGGGCTCATGACAAATCCTTCAAGGCTTGGCGGGCGGCCGGGTGGAGCGGGCCTTCGCAGCGCACCGCCACAGCGTGGTTGCGCCGGCCGATCTTCCCGCGCGTCAGGGCGATCGCCCCTGAACGCAACTCCACCACAGGGTCGGGCGAGGCGTTGAGCATCAGGGTGTCGCCGACCTTCAGGTCGAGAACCCGGCGCAAACTGATCAATTGTTCGTCCAGCACGGCGCGGACCTCCATCTGGGTGGTCCACAATTCTGTGGCCAAATGGCTTTCCCATATGTTGTCGCGGCCGAACTTTTCTCCCATGAACTGCTGCAGCAGCATCTTTCGGATGGGTTCCAGAGTGGCGTAGGGCAGGAGCAGCTCGATGCGCCCGCCCCGGTCGTCCATGTCGATGCGCAGCTTGACCAGAATCGCGGCGTTGGCCGGCCGGGCAATGGCGGCGAAGCGCGGGTTGGTTTCCAGCCGGTCCAGGTTGAAGTGTACGCTGGTCAGGGGCTCGAAGGCCGCGTGGGCGTCGTTGAGCACAACCTCGACCATCCGCTGCACCAGCACCCGCTCGATGGTGGTGTAGGGCCGCCCCTCGATGCGCATGGCCGCCGACCCGCGCCGCCCCCCCAGCAGCACATCGACGATCGAATAGATCAGGTTGGAGTCGACGATCAGCAGGCCGTAGTTGTCCAACTCCTCGGCGCGGAACACGGCCAGGATCGCCGGCAGAGGAATGGAGTTCAGATAGTCGCCGAAGCGGACCGACGAGATGTTGTCCAGGCTGACTTCGACGTTATCGGAGGTGAAATTGCGCAGTGAGGTCGTCATCAACCGGACCAGCCGGTCGAACACGATCTCGAGCATCGGCAGACGCTCGTAGGAGACCAGAGCCGAGTTGATGATCGCGCGGATGCCCCCGCGTTCCACCGATTCGTCGGCCAGATCGAAGCCAAGGAGGCTGTCGATTTCCTCCTGATTGAGGATCCGTTCCGCGCTCGGCTCGCCCTCCGCCCATAGGCCCGAGCTCCCAGGGCCTGCTTCGCCCGCGGCGACGTCCTCGGGAACGGATGGTTCTTCGGCGGGATCGGCCATCGGCTAGTTGACCAACATTTCTTCGACCAGAACGGCGTTGGCCTTAGACGGCGCAATCACCAGATTCACCCGCCGCAGAATCTCCATGTGCAGCTGATAGCTGCCCTGACTGCCCGCTAAGTCCTCCGGCCGAAGTTCGCGCAGGAACACCTGAAACATGTCCTGCAGGCGAGGCATGTTGGGATCCAGTGCATCGGCCGTGTCGTGGTCAGGCAGCTCCAGGGTGAGCTTCAGCTTCAGGAAGCTGGGCCGGCCATCGGCGGTCTGCATGTTCACCACCAGGTCCGGCAGGGTGTAATAGACCACGCCGTTGGGACCATCGGCGACTTGCGGGCCGCCCGCGTCCTTCTTGCCGTCCTTGCCGTCGCCCTTCTTCTCGGCCTTTTTGATCGGCTTGGCGGCATGGGGCGCCCCGCCCTTGCCCAGCAACAGGAAAGCCGCCGCTCCGCCACCGCCGACCACCACCACGGCGGCGGCGGCCGCGATCAGGATAATCTTGGGCGGCCCCTTCTTTTTGGCGGGCGCGCCTTCGCCTTCGGCGGCCCCTGCATCCGCCGCCTCTGCGGAGGCCTCGTCGGCGACCTGTTCCGTCTTGGCTTTCTTCTTTCCAAACATGGCGTCTGTCCGCAGCCCCCGCCCCTGCCTGATCAATGCCTCGGGGCTGACTGATGAATCCGGCGAATATGGTTAAGGATCAGTTTTTTCCGCCTGGAGGGGGCTGCAGTTTTTGCCGGGTCGACTCCGCCGCTCGGCGCCTACGTTAACTTTATAATTTGTTGTTTTTATTGATATTATTTCTGGCCCAGGGCTTGCATTTAACCATGAAGAGCACTGGAGCCGGTCCATGGACAACACCCTCTATGTCAGCTTGTCGCGGCAGGTGACCCTGCGCAAAGAGCTTGATGTGGTCGCAAACAACATCGCCAACGCCGATACGGCGGGATTCAAGGTCGAATCGCTGATGGTCGCCGCCGACCCGAAGTCGCCCAAAGGCTCGCCGGGCGCCGCGCCGATCCAATTCAACATCGACCAGGGCTTGGCCCGTGACTTCAGCCAAGGCGCCCTGCACCAGACCGGGGGGACCTTGGACCTGGGCCTGCGCGGCGACGGCTTCTTCCAAGTCCAGACCGCGAACGGCGTCCGCTACACCCGCGACGGGCGTTTCTCCTTAAACGCTCAGGGCCAGATCGTGACGGCGTCCGGTGATCCGGTGCTGGGCGACGGCGGCGCGCCGGTGTCGATTGATCCCACCAAGGGGCCGCCCCTGATCGGCGCCGACGGCACGATCAGCCAGGGGGCTCAAACCGCCGGCAAGATCGGGGTGGTGCGCTTCGCCTCCCCCTCCGCCCTGAAAAAGGACGGCGGCGGCTATTTTGACAACGTGTCCAACCTGGGCTCGCAGCGGGCGCAAGACACCAAGATCGAGCAAGGCATGGTCGAGAGCTCAAACGTGAACCCGATCACCCAGATTAACCGAATGATCGAGGTCAGCCGGGCTTACGAGCAGATATCCAACATCATGGACGGGAACGGCAGCCTCTATGAGCAGGCCATTCAGCGTCTGGGCCGGGTCAACTAAGGAATTTAGGGAAAATGCGCGCTCTTTCCACCGCCGCGACCGGCATGGCCGCCCAGCAACTGAACGTCGAGGTCATCTCGAACAACATCGCCAACATGAACACCGTTGGCTACAAGCGCCAAAGGGCCGAGTTCCAGGACTTGCTGTACCAGGACCAGGAGCAGGTCGGGTCGCAATCGGACGCCTCAGGCACCATAGTGCCGACCGGCTTGCAGATCGGCTCGGGCGTGAAGGCCGGTTCAATCTACCGCATCACCCAACAGGGGTCGATGACCCAGACAGGCAATCCGTTGGATCTGGCGATCCAGGGCGCGGGATACTTCCAGGTGCAGATGCCCTCCGGCGAGACCGCCTATACCCGGGCCGGCAACCTGTCGGTCAACAACTCCGGTCAGATCGTGACCGATCAGGGCTACGCGGTGCTGCCGCAAATCACCATCCCGTCCGGCGCCACCAACATCGTCATTTCCCAAAGCGGACTGGTCCAGGCCACCCTGCCCGGCCAGGCCGCCTCCCAGACCCTGGGGCAGTTCCAGCTGGCGACCTTCGTCAACGAGGCCGGGCTGGAAGGCCTGGGCGACAATCTGTGGCAGGTCAGCGGCGCTTCGGGTCCCGCCGTGGTGGGCCAGCCCTCGGTCAACGGCTTCGGCACCCTGCTGCAAGGCTACACGGAGGCCTCCAATGTCGACGCGGTCAGTGAGGTGACCTCCCTTATCGCCGCGCAGCGGGCCTACGAGATGAACTCCAAGGTCGTCACCACGGCCGATCAGATGCTGTCCACCACCGTCCAAGCGAAATCCTGACCATGATGCGCCCTCGCCCGATCCTGTTGTTTACGATCCTGACGGCCATGGCCGGGCTGGGCGCCGCGCCCGCCGGGGCAGGACAGCCGGTCACCCTGAGGTCCTCACCGGCCGACCAAAACGGACAGATCACCCTCGGCGATTTGTTCGAGGGTGCAGGCGATGCGGCGTCCGTGGTGGTGACCAGCGGCCAGCCCGGGCTGGGCATGGTGCTGGACGCCGGCCGGGTCCAGATGTTCGCCCGGGCGCACGGGCTGGACTGGGACAACACCGGCGGCATCCGCCGGCTGATCGTGCGGCCGGGCGCTGTGCGCAGCGAACGTTCGGACTCATCGGGAATCACCGTCAGCGCCCCTTCGACCCACGCGATCAAGGTGTTGGCCTACGCGCGCGACATCAACGCTGGGGAGATCGTCCAGGCCGATGACGTGATCTGGAGCCGCACGGCACAGCCCATGTCCGACGCGCCCCGCGACCCCCAGACGGTCATCGGCATGGCGGCCAAGCGCCCCCTGCGCGAGGGCATGGCCGTGACCCAACACGACGTGACCCCCCCACAGATCATCAAGAAGGACGACGTCATCTCCCTGGTCTACGCCAACGAGGGCGTGACCCTGACCCTGCAAGGCAAGGCTATGGAGAACGCCACCGTCGGGCAGGTATTCAACGCCATCAATCCTGAATCCAAGCGGATCATCCAAGCGGTGGCCATGGCGCCGGGCCAGGCCCTGGTCGGCCCACAAGCCGATCAGCTCAAGGCCGCCGCCCGCTTCAACCCCGCCATGCTCGCCTCCCTTCGCTGAGGATCAAGATGCGCAAATCCTTCCGCCTGCCCCTGCTCTTCCTGACCCTGGCCCTGCCGGTCACAGCCTGCGCCAGCGCCTCCGAGGCCCTGCGTGGGCCCACCCTGGCCCCCGTCGGTGACCCTGCGCCCTTGCTGGCCGAGCAGCCTTCGGTGCTGTCGGCCTACCGCGCGCATGACGAGTCGCCCCGACCGGCCTCGGCCAATTCGATCTGGCGGGTGGGCGCGCGCACCTTCTTCAACGATCAGCGGGCCGCCAAGGTGGGCGATATCCTGACCGTGCTGATCACCATCGACGACAGCGCCAAGGTTCAGAACGGCACCACCCGCGAGCGAAAGTCCACCAACAGCATGGGCATGACTCACCTGTTCGGTCTGGAAACGGTGTTGCAGCACGCCATTCCCGGCGTGTCGCCCGCCGCCCTGGTCGATACCGGCGGCGATGCGTCCTTATCCGGCACGGGGTCGATCAATCGGGCGGAAAAGATCAACCTGACGGTCGCCGCCGTCGTCACCAAGGTCATGCCCAACGGCAATCTGGTGATTCAGGGGCGTCAGGAGGTCAAGACCAACGCCGAGCTGCGGGAATTGACCGTGGGCGGGATCGTGCGGCCGGAGGACATTTCATCGTCCAACACCATCAACCACACCCAAATCGCCGAAGCGCGCATCAGTTATGGCGGTCGCGGCGACCTGACCCGCACAAACAACACGCCCGGCGGTCAGGCCCTGATGGAAACGTTCCAGCCGTTTTGATGAAAATGTCATCCTCGGGTCGCCGGAACGGCGAGCCCGAGCGACTGTCTTGACGGTCAAGCGTTTTGCCATGGTCTGCGCTCTCTTAGGATGGCGTTGAGGATGGTGAGGAGCTTTCGCGCAACTGCGATGAGGGCCTGTTTTGGCTTTTTTCCAGCCTGTCTGAGTTTTTCGTTG
>CAYVHP010000004.1:0-4663 GCA_964451265.1 uncultured Caulobacteraceae bacterium
GATGATTGGAAGCCCATCCGCGATACCCCTGCAGGCCAGCGGTCATAATGACCGCATCAACAGGCCGGATACATGACCGCACCAAACCGAACCACATGCCCACTTTTGCCACTTGCCCAAAGGGGGCCGTCCATACATGACCTGTCGAGAAGTGTGCACGTTGTCCTCATCCCCATGAACCCCTAGCCTGCGGCCAACAATCGGGGAGGGAGCCTATGCGCTCAGGCTGGATCGTGTTCGCCGCAGCAACGATGGCGTTCGGCCTGTCGGCCATCTCAGCTAAGGCCGACGACAGTGCGGCATGGCTCAAGGATCGCCAGGCGCGTTTTGCGGCCTTTCATGCGGCCCATCCCAACCCGGACGCAGAGGTCGCGCAGATCAGGGCCAAGACCACGGCCCTCGTCTCAGCCGCCGGGCCCATCGCCGCGCTTCAGACCGCGGTGGACGCCGCGCCTTTCAGCTGGCGCACCTCGGACAAGCTGATCGAACTGTGGGACGGGCCGGACTACCCGGAGACCATCGTCGTTCCGGCCGGGGAATTCTCCATGGGCTCCAAGGCCGAAGAGTTCGATCACCGGGCCTATGAGACGCCGCGCCACCGCGTGCGCATCGGCTATAGCTTGGCCGTCGGCAAGTACCACGTGACCCTGGGCGAGTTCGCGCGGTTCGTGGCCGACACCGGCTATGACGCCGGCGACCAATGCTTCACCAGCGAGGAGGGCCGGCAGCCCCGGAGCGGGCGCAATTGGCGCAATCCCAGCTTCGAGCAGACCAGCGCCCATGCGGCGGTGTGCATCAACTGGAAGGACGCCCAGGCCTATGTGGCCTGGCTGTCGCGCAAAACGGGCCACGCCTATCGGCTGTTGTCGGAAGCGGAGAACGAATACGTCAACCGCGCCGGATCGACGACCTCGTACTGGTGGGGCGAGGACTCATCGGCCGCCTGCGCCTACGCCAACGAGGCGGACGCCGACGCTAAGGCGCGTTTCCCGCAGCTGACGGCGAACACATGCCACGACGGCTATGTCTTCACCGCGCCGGAGGGCAGCTTCAAGCCCAACGCCTTTGGCCTGTACGATACGGCCAGCAACGTCTGGTCGTGGCTGGAAGACTGCTTCAACGACAACTACAAAGGCGCGCCTACAGACGGCTCGGCCAATCTGACCGGCGATTGCAGCCAGCGCATGCTGCGTCCGGGGTCCTGGAGCGCGCGTCCGGTGCTGTTTCGCTCCGCCTTGCGCATTCGCTATCCGGTGGACGTGCGGGTTGACGATCACGGCTTCCGGGTCGCTCGGACCCTTTGACCGTCAATGGGCTGCGGCCAGTTCGGCCCGCGCCGCCTCCAGTTCAGCCGTAAAGGCGGGTTTGGTCATCAGCTTGGCGACCAGGGCGGTGGCCAAAACATGGCCGGCCTCAATGTCGCTGCGATAGTGCACCCCGCAGACCACGCGGCTGTAGGCATAATCGGACGCGCGCGCCAGGACGGCCTGGGCTTGGCCGGGCATGAGCTGCGCCAGCACGGCGCCCGCCGCAAAGCCCATAGTGGCGTGGCCGCTGGGGTAACTAGAGTTGGGGGCGCCCTTGTCGCATTGCGCCAGAGCCGGGCTGGCGCCGAGCGCCGCATCCGCCGCCCAGGGCCGCAGCCGGTGGAAGTAGGCCTTGGCCGCTGAGGCCGCCAGTTCGTCCTCGGCGCGCAGGTCGGCGAACAGCTTCGCCGTAGCAGGGCGCTGATCCAGGTTCAGCGCTGGGCCCAGAACTTCGGCGATGGCCGTGACATTCTCCACCTCCGCATCGTGTTGAGCCTGCGCCAAGCGCGCGGGCGAGCGGGAGCCCTCAAGGGTATGCAGCTCCGCCAATTCGGATCTGGCCTGAGGCGAGTCTGCGGCGGGCGGCGGAGGCAGGACCAGCGAGGCGTCCAACTCGCCGGGTTGTAAGAATCTGGAGGCTGCGGTCTTGGCGTCGGCCGACCCACAGATCAAAAGTGCGCCGCATACCATCAAGAGCGTGAAGTGACGGATCATCTTGCCTCCCAGGCGTGGTCGTCGAGCCGGCTTATGGCCCGCCCGTTGCGCATCGCAGGCTAGGGTAAGCGCACGCGACTCCACGCCACGCAAATCAAGGTTTCTTGTCGCTTGAGCGACAGTTTTTTGCTCCCCGGTTCGGAACTGGGTTCGCAGTCGCCAGGCTCAACTCGTCGGGGCTCAGGGCCTGCAAAGCGAATGAAGGTTCCCGGCTTGCGCAGTATTGATTTATGAGACATTGAGCCAATCAACAGACAACAAAGCCGGGTTGGGGAGGCCATCCATGCTTAGCCTGTCTCCGATAAACTTGGTTTGCGCGGGCGCTGCCTCGCTCTTATCCGCGCTGAGCTTCGCTGCGCCTGCATCGGCTCAGATCGATCCTATGCTGGCCGGCGCCGCCTTCGCCAAATCCGACCTGCGCCCCCTGACCGGCGTGACGGTGCTGCGTTTCATTCCCGGCGTGGGTCTGCAGCGCTATCCCTTGAACCAGCCCCCAACGGAGTCCGACGGCGCGGACGGTGCGCCCGCGTCAACGCCTGAACCGGCCGCCGCGCCTGTCCAGGAGACTAGGCTTAAGGCGGATGGCGAGACCCTGGCCGATAAGCCCATCCAGGTTTGGGCCCGCCAGGCCTTGGGCGAGATGATCAATCTCACCGCGCCCAGGGCGAGCCGATACTATGTATTTGTCGCCACCGGCGACCGGCAACTCGGCTATAACTTCGGCCATTCGGCGGTGACCGGTTGGTCGCCGGAGGGACTCACGTTTGAGCGCAGCCGTAGTCGCAGCCAAGTGCGGGTGGGGTTGGCCTGGCAGGATGGTCCCTACTCGGCGACATTCGGTGTCGCCCAGCTCAAGGCGCGCGTTTTCGCGCCCTGGCGGCCCGGGTTGACGGACGACCGCGTGGAACTGACCTTCGTACACGAGGATCGGTAGCTCACAGCACCGCCGGCGCCGGCCGATTTTTCCGGCGGATTGGAACGCCCCTAATATCTCGGAGGCGGAGGTTGTGGAGGCTGTTGAGATTGCGCCGGAGCTGTGGGGCGCGGCGGAGGCGGCGGCTGCGCGGCGGCGGTTTGCGCTACCTCGCGCAAAGCGGCCAGATCATCACTGATGCGGAAAATGGCCACATAGAATTCGCAAAACGCCCGCCACATCAGGGCCAGGGCCGCCACGACCAAAAGTCCGGCCACCAGGACCGGCAGGGCCAGCATTTTTTCCACCACCGTGTCGCCGCGCATCAGGAAGCCGGCGAAGGCGCCGATCACGCCGAAGCTCACCATCAGCACAATGCCCAGGCCGCTCCAGTAGATCAGGTGAACCACCGGCCCGGTCAGCAGCCGGTCAAAGGTCAACAGATCCCAGAAGATGGCGCCGCCGACGCCCCGCTCACGTGCTGTCTTGGTTTTGGCCATGGTGTCGGTTTCAACCCCTCATGGGCGTTTATCTGCAGCCTTGATCCTCGCTAGCAGCGCAGGCGCGCGGGCGCAACGGCTCAGCATGCCATGGCGCAGCTAGGACAGCAGTTGCCGAACGCACCGCGCGCCCTTAGGTTTCGCGGCGCTCAAAAGGGAGTTCAACATGATCCGCAAGGCCAAGGCTGTTTGGAGGGGAACCGGACGCGACGGGACGGGCTCGCTCACCTCCGATTCCGGGGTGCTGTCGTCCACGCCCTATAGCTTCAAGACCCGTTTCGAGAACGAGGCCGGGACCAATCCCGAGGAACTGATCGCCGCCGCCCATGCCGGCTGCTTCACCATGGCCCTGGCCTTCCAGCTTCAGGGCGCGGGCTTCACCCCCGACGAGCTGACCACCGAAGCGGCGGTTTCGCTGGTTCCCGACGGCGCCGGGTTCAAGATCGACAAATCGCACCTGACCCTGCGCGCCTCGGTCCCCGGCATCGACAAGGCCAAGTTCGACGAACTGGCCGCCGCCGCGGAAAAGGGCTGCCCCGTGTCGAGGGTGCTGAACGCCGAGATCAGCCTGGACGCGACGCTGGTCTGAACCGTTTCCCCTCAAGGGGAGGACTATCTAGCGGACCGGACAGCTTCTCCTCCCCTATGTAGCGCAGCGAAATGGGGGAGGGGGACCGCCTGAAAGGCGGTGGTGGGGGTGATGAGCGGCCATTGCTGACAGGCAATGGCATGCGATGGCCAAAGATTTGGCCATCGCCGCGAAGAACGCCCGCAGCTTGCTGCGGGCTCGGCGCGGCAAGAAGCCCCTTCCACCACACTACGTGTGGTCCCCCTTCCCCGCTGCGCAGGGAAGGAGATTGGGCCGAACTCCGGCTCTCTACCTCCCTAGGCGATCCGCCCCGCCTTGCCAGCGGCGGCCATTGCGCCGAACATCGCGCCAAGGCCCGCGCCGCGATCTGTCCGGTGAAACAGAGCCTGAAACAACAGCGGGAGGCTAAGTTGGAACTGAAAAAGCGGGAATTCCTGGCTGCGAGTCTCGGCGTCGGCGTCAGCTTGGCCGCGAGCGGCGCCTCGGCGCTGCCTGCATCGGGCGAAGCGGCCACCGCCTATGGCGAGGCCAGCAAATCGGGCAGCCGGCAGAACAATTTCGCCGGTTCGGGCAAGCAAACCTCCGTGGTCGATCCGAACTACAAGCCGCGCCGCATCAACAAGGCGATCGAGCTGTGGGA
>CAYVHP010000005.1:0-2908 GCA_964451265.1 uncultured Caulobacteraceae bacterium
CGCTTCAGCCGCGCCTCCAGCGTCTCGCCGCGCACCAGCGCCATCACCATGTAGGCCGTGCCGTTGGCCTCGAGGAAATCGTGAACGGCGACGATCCCCGGCGCATCGTCCAGGCGCGCCAGCGTTTTGGCCTCATCCAGGAAGCGGGCGCGGCCCCACACGAAGTCTTCGGCGGTATTCGTCGAACGCGGCAGCACGCTTGCGCCGCCGCGGCGCATGGCGAAGCTGGTCGGCAGGTATTCCTTCAGGGCGACGTCACGACCCAGCTGCGTGTCGTGTGCGCGGTAGGTGATGCCGAAGCCGCCCCGGCCCAGTATAGCCAGAATCTCATACTTGCCGACACGGGTGCCGGCCGGCAGGCCGCCGAATGGATCGCCGTCGTCGCGTTGCGGGGCATCGGACGATGCAGTCGGACGATCGTCCCCCACCATACGCTCCCCCCATGTGGGCCGAATGGTCGCGCAATTTGCGGGAGGTCGCAAGTTTTCGCACGGGGTCGGCGGGAAAATCGGCCCGGATTTCGCCGGACCACGCGCGCCGCATCGCCCGCTCGTTCAGCGGACGATCTGCGGCGTTGAACGTGAAGTGAATGGCAGCGAACGATCCGCTGCCCGACAACGGCGCCTCAGTGTGCAGGCCCAGCGGCGCCCGGGGCGTGCCCATGCGCCTTGTGCCGGAGCTCGGCGTGCAGCCGGCCCATTTCGGCAAAGAGCTCCATGACGTCGGGGGACTCGGCGGCGCCGAACTCGCGGTAGAGCGAGGCGACGTTGACCACCATCCGCTCCGGATCGCCCCAGCCGGCGAAGCGGCCGAGCGCGATGTCGCGCGCCGCCGCGGCGACCGGCATGCCGGCGTCGAACCGCCGGCGCGCCTCGGCCTTGATATAGAGGAGGTAGTCCTTCATTGCCTGGACGCCGGTCCTGTCGGTGATCGGGCCGTGGCCCGGCACCACCGTTTCCACCTCCCAGGCGAGGATGCGGTCGCAGGCGGCGACCCAGTTGTCGACCGGTCCGGCCCACAGGACGGGATGGCCTTCGACGAACAGGATGTCGCCGGTGAACACCGTGCGGTCCTTCGGCACGTGCACCAGCACGTCGCCGCGCGTATGCGCCGGCCCGACGACCTTCAGCAGCACGTCCTTGTCGCCGACCTTGAGCTGCAGCGCGTCATCGAACAGCCGCGTCGGCGGGGTGTTGACGACGTCGTCCCATTTGAACTTGCTGCCCATGACCTCGTGCAGGAACGCGCCGGCATCGCCGAGCCGGCGCCAGTTGCGCTGCCATTCCGCCAGATGGCTGGCCGGCCGCTCGATCATCTCCTCGGCGCAGGCGCGCGAGCCGATGATCTCGGCGCTCGCGACCAGCTGGTTGCCGAACGTATGGTCGCCATTGGCGTGGGTATTGACCAGCCGCCCGATCGACTTTGCCGCCGGCACGGCCGCGCGCATCTGGCCGAGCATCTCGGCCGTCAGCTTCAGGTCGAACAGCGTATCGACGAGCAGCGTCTGATCGTGATCGGTGACCAGCCCGGCGTTGCTCCAGCCCCAGCTGCCGTCCGGCTGCAGGTAGGCAAAACAGCCGTTGCCGAGGTCGTGCAGACCCTTGGTGTACTGCCATCTCGACATCCGTTCCTCCCCAAGAGGTTTGCCCGATCCGGATGACCCGCCATCCCGCGCCGCGCAGTGCCGGCCGGCTTGCCGGCAATCGCCATGGCCCCCACGACGAGGCGCCGCAGGCGCGCCGACGCTTCCTCGAACCGGGCCGGCGTTCCAGCTGGAAGCATACCCACGGCGATTGAAATCGTCCTATGCGAAAACCCCGGTTCAAACGCGACTCCGCTCGTAGAAGATTCTTCGCTACGTTTCGGACAAGCAACGCCGGGAATGACGGAGGATCGCTCATGGACGGACTCATCCTCAGCGGCGCGCGCCGGCTGACGCAGGCACAGCTGCTGGAGCGCGGCGCCCGCGCAGCATCGGGCTTCGACGCCCTGGGCATCGGCGAGAACGGCGCCGTGGCCATGGTGCTGCGCAACGACTTCGCCTTCTTCGAGGCGGCGATGGGTGCCGGCCTGGTCGGCGCCTATGCCGTGCCGGTGAACTGGCACTTCAAGGCCGACGAGGCCGGCTACATCATCGAGGATTGCGGCGCCAAGGCCGTCGTGGTGCATGCCGACCTGCTGCCGGCGCTGCGCGAGGCCATCCCGCCGGGCGTCACCGTCCTCGTGGTGCCGACGCCGCCGGAAATCCGCGATGCCTACGGTCTTGCGCCTGACGCTTGCGCGCTCCCCGCCGGCGCCGTGGCATGGGACGACTGGGTCGCCGGCCACGCGCCGTGGACGCAGCCGCCGCGCCCGACGCGCACCAACATGATCTACACCTCCGGCACCACCGGCCGGCCCAAGGGCGTGCGCCGGCAGCCGGCGACGCCGGCCATGCAGCAGGCCATGGCCGACATGGTGGCGAGCATCTTCGACATCCGTCCGGGCGAGGGCGTGCGCACCGTGATCACCGGCCCGGTGTACCATTCGGCGCCCAACTTCTATGCCCTGTCGGCGGTGAACAACGGCGGGTTGGTCGTGCTGCAGCCGCGCTTCGATGCCGAGGACCTGCTGCGCCAGGTCGAACAGCACCGGATCACGCACCTGCACATGGTGCCCACCATGTTCGTGCGGCTGCTCAAGCTGCCGGCCGAGGTGCGCCGCAAGTACGACCTGTCGTCGCTGAAGTTCGTGGCGCACGCGGCCGCACCCTGCCCGCCGGCTGTGAAACGCCAGAGGATCGACGGGTGGGGACCCGTGATCACCGAGTACTACGGCGGCACCGAGACCGGCGGCGCGATCTTCCACACGTCCGAAGAGGCGCTGCGCAAGCCCGGCACGGTGGGCCGGCCGATCAAGGGGGCCTTCG
>CAYVHP010000006.1:0-40203 GCA_964451265.1 uncultured Caulobacteraceae bacterium
CCGACGGCTGCGGCGGCGTCCATCGGGCTGATCGGCTTTGCCGTGGGCGTGGAATACGACCTGATCGCCTTCCTGATCGCGCGCTATTTCGGCATGCGCAGCTACACCGCCGCCTATGGCGTGCTCTATGTCTTCTTTTCCATCGGGGCGGGCGTGGGGCCGCTGTTGTTCGGCTGGAGCTTTGACAAGACCGGTTCGTACCGGACCATTCTCGATGTCTGCTTTGTGGTGTTGTTGGGCAGTGGCCTGGCGCTGTTGACCTTGGGCAAGTACCGGTTCGGTCCTCAATCGGCCGAGGAACTGGCCGCCGCTGCGGCTGACGCCCCGGCGATCATCCCCAGCGTCACCGCCTCGCAAAGTCCCATGGCCGGCAAATAGCCCCAGTAGGACGGTCCTGACACGCCGCGCGCCGATCCGCCCCCGGCGAACAGGTTGGGGATAGCGGCGCCGTCGACCCGCTGAACCCGCGCGCCCGTGTCGATCTGCAAACCGCCCTGGGTGTGATAGATCGCGCCTCGCACCTTTAAGGCCCTGTAAGGCGCCGAGGGCGGGGTGTCATTGTTCCAAGGTCGGCCCCAGGCGTCGGTGCGGCACCGGCCTCGCGCGGCGTGAGCCTCGGCCAGGTTTGCGGCCAGGGTCAGGCCGTCGACGTTGATCGCCTGGGCCAGGGCCTCCACCGTGTCGGCGCATTTGGCGGCGTTCAGTTTCATCAGCTGCGCGGTTTCGGGAATATAGGCGCAGCGGTCTTCTATGGCCTGATCGAACACCACCCAGACGACTCCGCCGGGCTGGGCCAGCACGGGGTGCACCATGCCGGCGATGTCCTCGGTCTCGTCGATGAACCGCTCGCCGCGCGCATTGACCAGGATGCCGCCCTCGATCAGCACGCCTGGCGGAACGCTGATGCCCTGGGGATCGGTCAGCATGCCGTAGCCCTGATAGGCGCCCATATCGGCCAGGGCCGCGCCCAGGCGCTCGCCCAGAACCATGGCGTCGCCGTGGGCGCCTTCATGGCCGTTATAAAGGGCGTCGGCGGCTTCGGGCATGTAGCGGGCGACCATCTCATGATTGCCGGCGAAACCGCCCATGGCCATCACCAGGGCCCCGCACCCGATCATTTCGGTCGAACCATCCGGCCGCCTGATCTCGACACCGGACACCCGGCCCCTGTCGTCGGTGAAAACCTGGCTGAGCTTGGCGTCCAGCAAAACCGGAACACCGGCGGCGTCCACGCGAGCGTGCAGCAATTGCAGCAGGTCTTCGCCGCCGTGGCCCAGCCAGCCGTGCACCCGAGGACGGCTGTGGCCGTAGGCCGCGCGGAAGCGAATATCCAGCTCGTGGGGCAGGTCGTGTCGATCAATCAGCCAATCAAGACATTCGCCGGAGCGGTTGGCGATGATGCGGGCCAGGGCCTCGTCCGTCCGTCCTCGGGTCTTGGCCATGATGTCGGCGAAGAACAGGTCCGCATTGTCTTCGATGCCCGCTTGGCGCTGGGCGTGGGTTCCGGCGGCGCAGATCAGGCCCTGGGACATGGAGGTGGTGCCGCGCGCCACAGCGTCCTGCTCCAGCACCAGAGCCTCGACGCCCGCGTCGGCGGCGGCCAAGGCGGCGGCCGCGCCGCAAGCGCCGCCGCCGGCGATCAGCACGGGAACGGTGATCTCGAACGACGGCATCAGCGAAAAACGGGCGGGCGTTTTTGGGCGAACGCGGCCAGCCCCTCGGCGAAGTCGGGGCCCTCCACCGCGTCGACGTACCAATTGACGGACTCGGCTGTCTCTTCAACGGCGCCCTTGACCACTTGATCGACCAGGGCCTTTGACCCTCGCACCGACCAGGACGACAGCTTGGAGATATTCTGCGCCAGGGTGCGCACCGCGTTCTCGATTAGGTCGGACGGATGAACTTCGTCCAGCAGCCCGATTTGCAGCGCGTCGTCGGCGTCCAACATGGCGCCGGTGAACAGCATGGCCTTGGCCGTGGAGGCCCCGACCGCCGCGACCAGTCGTCGTGTGTCTTTCAGACCGTAAACGAGGCCCAGCTTGGCCGGCGGCGCCGCGAACCGCCCATCGGAGGCCGATAGCCGCAAATCGCAGGCCAGGGCGATGGACAGACCGGCCCCGATGCAGAAACCCTCGATCAAGGCGATCACGGGAATGGGCAGATCAGCCAAGGCGTCGACGCCACGCTCTACCAGCAGCTTGTATTGTAGTGCGGCGCGGCGATTGGCGAAGACTTCAGAGAACTCCGTGATGTCGGCGCCGGAGGCGAAGTGTCCCGCGGCGCCGCGAACGATGAGCACGCGGATCGCCGGATCGGCGGCGATCTGGGCCGCCAGGACAGGCAGGGCGCGCCACATCGCCTGATTCAGGGCGTTGCGATGGTCGGGACGATTGAGGGTCAGCCAGGCGATGGCGCCCTCGGTCGAAAGCGTCAGTTCGCCCTTGGCGAAGGTCGTCATGGCAGCGTCGAAGCCGGAGGCGGTTGGATCTTGGCGAAGTGCTCGGCGATCTGCAGCCGAGTGGCGATCCATACATCAGATTTGGATCGAACGTGCTGCAAGAAACGCTCGAACATCGCGGCCCGGCCCGGTCGGCCGATGATCCGCAGATGCACGCCCACAGACATCAGCCTCGGGCATTGCGCGCCTTCCTGGTGCAGAAAATCAAAGCTGTCGATGGCGTAGTCGAGCCAGTCACGGGCGGTGTAGCCGGGATGCGGCCACATCTTCATGTCATTGGTGTCCAGCTGATAGGGCACGACCACGATGGGCTTGGGGCCTGTCACATCCCAGAATGGCGCTTCGTCTGAAAAGTCGTCCATGTGATAGGTGAAGCCCTCCTCGGCGAGGAGGCGGCGGGTGTTGTCGGTGCAGAAATAGCGGCTGAGCCAGCCCTTTGTGCGCTGGCCGGTGGTCGCTTCGATGGAGGAGACCGCCTTGCGAATGAAGGCGCGTTCGGCCTCTTCGTCCATCCGGTGTTGAAACTGCCATCGATAGCCGTGACTGCAGGCTTCGTGCCCGCCGGCGGTGATTGCCTGGGCTAATTGCGGCGCCGCCTCGAGCGCCTGGCCGCAGACCGTCCAAGTCGATGTCATCTCATAACGGTCCAGCAGGCTCAGGACGCGCGGCCCGCCGACATTGATCCCGAACGCATAGTTGCTCTCATTGGCGTAGTTGCGGATCGGGTCCTTGAGGAACATGCCCAGCTCATCGACCGCTTCCATGCCCTTGTCGCCGCGCACGAGGGAGCGTTCGGAGCCTTCTTCGACATTGACGACGATAGACAGGGCGACCCGTTCGCCTCGGGGCAGGGTGAAGGAACGCGCGTACATGGATCCTCAGGAGGTCTGCGGGGCGACCAGAATGCGGCCGGTTTCAGCGTCGGGTTGGGTTTGCGGCGCCGGAATGGCCGCGCCGCGCTGGACAGCCGGTCTGGCGCCCAAGTCGTCCAGCCAGCGCATCAGGTTCGGCAGGTCGTCAATGGCCACGCCCGCCCAGTCGTGCTGCATCACCCAGGGCCAACAGGCCATGTCGGCGATGGAATAGTCACCCGCCAGATAGGGCGCTTCAGCCAGACGGCGGTCCATCACGCCGAACAGGCGCCGGGTTTCATCCTGGTAGCGCTTAATGACCGAGGGAATCTTTTCGGGGAAATAGCGATTAAAGACGTTGGCCTGCCCGTGCATCGGCCCCAGCCCGCCCATCTGCCACATCAGCCATTGCAGGACGACTGAGCGCCCCTTGCGGTCTGACGGCAGGAACCGACCGCACTTCTCGGCCAGATAGATCAGGATGGCGCCGGATTCGAATACGGCGAAATCGTCTTCGTCGCGGTCGACAATGGCCGGAATCCGCCCGTTCGGACTGATCGCCAGGAAGGCCGGCGTCTTCTGCGCGCCGGTCTTGAGCGAGATCGGATGGACGACGTAGTCCAGCGCCATTTCCTCAAGCGCGATGGAAACTTTGCGTCCGTTGGGCGTGGTCCAGGTGTAGAGGTCGATCACGGTTCGACGACGAAGGTAAAGCCCAGGTGCTTGGTGAGATTGCGCTTGCTGAGGTCGCCGCCCTCGCAGTCGCCGTCCGCGCCCTGGTCTTCCAGGTTGTCATTGGTTTCATTGGTGCAGATGCAAACAAAGTGGGTTTCGCCGTCGAGCGGAAAGGGCACCTCATGCCACACGCCCACCTCCATCACGATGCCGCCTGACCCATCGAAATAGAAGGCCCGTACATCGTCCGGGTTGGGCAGGCTCGCCTGGCTTTCGTCCCAGCTTCCGTCCGCCCGGCGGCAAGTCGGTTTGCCCAAGACCATGTAGAACGGCTTTCCCGATAGCGGGATGAAGGTCTGGGTGTGCTTGGTGTGGAATTCCATCCATTTGACCACCAGATCGCGGGGCTGGAAGGTCACCAGATTGAGGCACATATCGTCGTTGCCGTGAAAGCGCGCGGGTTGACTGACGCGCACTTCCTTGCCGTAGAAATCGATCTTGTCGCGCTTCAGGCCGGCGGGCTCGCCGATCAGATAGCCATAGCCTTTGAGGCTTTCCGCAGTGGCCAAGACGGGCTTGAGGCCGCGCAGCTTGGGGTGTTCCAGCAAGGACGTGTTCATGCCGCTCTTTGCATCCATGGTTTGAGGCCGAGTTTTTGGCGGGTTTCGGCCGGCGTCAGCACGCGGGCGCCCAGGTCGCGCACGATGCGCACGGCCTTTTCGACCAGCTGTCCGTTGGTCGCCAGGACGCCCTTCTCCAGATAGAGGTTGTCTTCCAGGCCTACGCGGACATTGCCGCCGAGCAGGACCGCTTGGGCTACCATAGGCATCTCGTGCGAGGAGATTCCGAAGGCGGCCCAGATGGCGTTGGCCGGGATCATCGACTTGAGCGCCATGATCGATTGGGCCGAAGCCGCAGCGCCGCCATCGATGCCCAGGCAGAATTGGAACAGGGGGTCGCCGTCCACCAGTCCGGCGCGGATCAGCTTTGTCGCGATCCCGACCTGGCCCATATCGAACACTTCAAGCTCAGGCTTGACGCCCCATTCTTGGGCCTGGCGCGCCATCTTCTCCAAATCGCCCGTGCGGTTGATCACCACGTGGTCGCCGAAATTCATGCTCCCACAGTCGATGGTGCAGATTTCGGGGCGCAACCGGTCGACATGCTCCATCCGCTCATACGGCGTCGCCAGATCGGTGCCGGCCACCATGCGGGACGGCTGATCGGGGTCTAGATAGAGGTCGCCGCCCATGCCGCAGGTGAGGTTCAGCACCACATCGGTGTTGGACTGGCGAATGCGCTCGACCACGTCCTCATAGTATTCCACCTTGCGGGCCGCCTTGCCGGTCTGAGGGTCGCGCACATGCACATGCACGATCGCCGCGCCCGCTTGGGCGGCCTCTATGCAGGCATTGGCGATTTGTTCGGCGGTGACAGGCACATGCGGGCTGCGCCCGACGGAGTCGCCGGCGCCCGTGACCGCGCAGGTCAGGACAACCTCTGAATTCATAGTTTGGCTTGCCTTGCTCCAAAAGCGTCAGCCGAACCTAAGTCCGGGGGGCGCCGCACGCCTGCGCCCAAAAAACGGCGCCCGAAAAGCGGATAGGCGGGCCTCCATGGCGTTTGGTCGGGCATGGATTGCTAGGACATGAGCCATGCGATCCGATTTTTCCGATCCGCTAGCCGCTGCGGGCGTTGCGCGCCTGTCCGCTATCTTCGCCGCCAAGACAGCGACGCCCGTTGAGGCCCTTGACCTGTATTTGAACCGCATTGAGCGGCTGAACCCAACCCTCAACGCCTTCCTGGCGATAGATCGCGCACAGGCCGGCCGCGACGCACAGGCCAGCCGATCACGCTGGGCCAAGGGCGCCCCTCTATCGCCTCTGGACGGCGCGCCCATTGGAATCAAGGCCAACATAGCTGTGAAGGGCATGCCGTGGCACGCGGGCATCGCGGCCTATGCCGACCGGGTGGCCGACGTGGAAGCTGCGTGTGTGGCCAAGCTGCGCAAGGCGGGCGCGGTCATCATCGGCGTGCTGAACATGCATGAAGCCGGTCTGGGCGCGACCAATGACAACTTGGCGTTTGGGCGTTGCCATAATCCCTATCGGCCGGATTTCACTCCGGGAGGATCGTCCGGCGGCGGCGCGGCCGCCGTGGCGGCGGGTCTTTGTGCGGCGGCGGTAGGAACCGACACCCTGGGAAGCGTGCGCATCCCGGCCTCCTATTGCGGCGTGTTCGGTTACAAGCCTGTGCATGGCTTAGCCTCGACGGTGGGCGTGGTTCCCCTGTCGCCAACGCTGGATGACCTCGGCGTCAACGCCCGCTCGGCCCAGGACTGCAAGGCGGTCCTTGACGTGCTGACCGCTGATGGCGCGGCAGCTGCGCCGTCAGATCGTGGCGCGCGTGTCGGCGTGATTGGCCTGCCAAGTGGAGGGAAACTGAACCCCGGCGTTGAAGCGGCCCTGTCGCTTGCGGTCGAAACCTTGACCCGGAGCGAGGTGCGGGTCGAACTGATCGATCCGTCTTGGGGCTGGGCCGCTATGCGCCGCGCCGCCCTCACCGTGATCGAGTTGGAAGCGCGGGTGGAGCACGCGGGAATGCTAGCGCTAAAGCCCGACGGCTTCAGTCCACAACTGCGCGCCATGCTGGATTGGGCGCAGCAACAGTCAGCCCAAAAGGCGGTCGACGCCTACCGCGCGCTTTCGGAGGCCGGCGACGACATCCGGCGAACCCTGTCGCCATTCGATGTGGTCCTATCGCCTTCGACGGCCTTTCCGGCCTTCGCTTTTGAGGATGAGCCGCCCGCCGACCAAGCGGACTTCACCATGATCGCGAACATTGCGGGCCTGGCCTCTGTGGCGTTCCCGGCAGGCGTCACCCCTGACGGCCTGCCGATTTCGCTCCAGACGATCAGCCGCGACGGCGACGCCGCCATCGCCTGGGCCGAGCAATTGGCCCGGCCGGCCCCGCCGCCCACGCGATTTCGCAAATAGTGCGCCGTCAGGGTACGGCGAAGCCCTTGGCCACAGCCGGCCTTAACATCACCTCATCGCGCCAGCGTTCGACGGCTTTGAAGCGCGAAAGGTCCACCCCGAACGTCTTCATGCTGAGCACGATGGTCGGGATCGCCAGGGCGTCGGCGAAGGAGAAATCCGAACCGGCGAGATAGGGGCTGGCCCGCAGGCGTTCTTCCATCGCCGCCAGGAAAATATCGATGTCCGCATAGAACTTGGCGATGATCTTGGCGTGCGCGGCTTCGTCCAGCAGGCGTGCGAAATAGATGCCCGCCGTCGCTGCGCCAAAGCCGCTGATCACGGTTGCGCCCCATTGCATCGCCATGGCCCGTTCGGTGGCGGAAGCGGGCAGGATTCGGCCGGATTTCTCCGCCAGATAGACGGCGATCGCGAGGGTTTCGGCCAAGGCGAACGGTACGCCCGTATCGGCTTCGTCGTCGACAATCGCCGGAATCTTGCCGGTGGCGTTCACGGCCAGGAAGTCGGGGGTCTTGTGCTCGCCCGCCTTCAAGTCAACGGCGCGGACTTGGTAGGGCAGGCCGGTTTCCTCCAGCATGATGGAGGCCCTAAAGCCGTTCGGAGTCGGGCTGGTGTAAAGGGTGATCATGGTCCGTGTCTCCTCCGGTTGCGTTCAACGCGCGGTGATAGAGGAATGGAGGCGGTCGGTTCACGCTCAAGCTGTTCTGCCCGAACCGCAGTCACTGATCTATCCGCATGCCGGTTAGTTTGGCCGCCTCCGATTGCGCGGCGGCGACCAAGGGCGTCTGACCGATGTAGGACCGTACCGATGACGCTGCTGGACGCCTTGGCCGCTCTGGAGCGGCCGCCTCTTGGAGCTTGCCATGTCCGCCGATTTGACCTTCGAGCCCACCATGGTTCGCGAAAACAAGACGGCGCGCGAACTTTATGAGGCGGTCAAAGCCAATCCCGAACGGGCCCGTTTCGGCTTTGGGCAGAAGCTGGCGGTAGTGAATATCGACTTTCAGCAGGCCTATACCCGGCCGGACCTGTTCCCCAAGTCCGCCTATGTCACCGACCCGCTACAAATTGACTGGACCAACCGCATCAGCGCCGCAGCCCGCGCCAAGGGCATGCCGGTGATCTGGACCCATGTGGCCTATAAGCCCGATGGGGGCGATGCCGGAGTGTGGGGCACGCGCAGCAACACCCCCGACAGCCTGCAGAACATCAAATACGACAGCGAACGGCACGCCTTCGATCCGCGCTGCCAGATCGACTATGATGTCGATCTCATCCTAACCAAGCGGATGCCGTCGGTGTTCTTCGAAACCCAGGTTCCCAGCTATCTGACTTGGCACAAGGTGGACACTGTGGTGCTGACCGGCGGCTCGACCTCGGGCTGCGTTCGCGCCAGCGGGGTGGAAAGCCTGTCCCGCGGCTATCGAACCATCGTTCCGGAGGAATGCGTGGCCGACAAGCATGAGAGCTACCACTACGCCAACCTCACCGACCTTCAGCTCAAATACGCCGACGTGGTGAGCGCCCAGGATGTCATCGACTGGCTTCAGGCCCACTGAACTGCGAGCGGCGATAAAGCCGAGAAACGAGCCCCATGTCTGACGCCAAAGCGCCCTCCAAGACCTTCACCTGGGAAGACCCGCTTCACCTGGCCGACCGCCTGTCCGACGAAGAACGGATGATCGCCGAGACCGCGCGCGCCTATGCCCGTGAACGGCTGTTGCCCGGCGTAGTCAAGGCGTTTGCCGAGGAGCAGTTCGACCGCGCGATCATGAGCGAGATGGGCGAGCTTGGCTTGCTGGGCGTGACCCTGCCGGAAGCCTACGGCGGCGCGGAAGCAAGCCACGTGGCCTATGGCCTGGTGGCGCGCGAGGTTGAGGCGGTGGACTCCGGCTATCGCTCGGCCATGAGCGTGCAGTCGTCCCTGGCCATGTACCCGATCTACGCCTTTGGCTCGGACGAACAGAAGCAGCGCCTGCTGCCCAAGATGGCTCAGGGTGAGCTGATCGGCTGCTTCGGCCTGACCGAGGCGGACGGCGGATCGGATCCGGCGTCCATGCGCACGCGCGCCGACAAGGTCGACGGGGGTTATCGGCTCAATGGCGCCAAATACTGGATCACCAATAGTCCGATCAGTGATCTGGCCATCGTCTGGGCCAAGCTGGAGGGGGACATTCGCGGCTTCATCGTCGAGCGCGATTTCCAGGGCTTCACCACCACAGCTATCGGCGACAAACTCAGCCTGCGCGCCTCGATCACCGGCGATATCGGCCTGCAGGACGTGTTCGTGCCCGAAGCCAATCTTCTGCCGGGCGTGCGCGGTTTGCGCGGGCCGTTCTCATGCCTGAACAAGGCGCGCTACGGGATCGCCTGGGGCGTGCTGGGCGCGGCGGACTTCTGCTTTCACGCCGCGCGCGACTATGTGGCCGAGCGCATCCTGTTCGGACGACCCCTGTCTTCGCGCCAGCTGGTGCAGAAAAAGCTGGCCGACATGCAGACCGAGATCGCGCTGGGCCTGGAAGGCGCGCTGGCCTTAGGCCGCTTGCTCGACGAAGGGGCCTGGGTTCCCGAGGCCATCTCCATGATGAAGCGCAACAACTGCGGCAAGGCCCTGGCCATCGCCCGTGAAGCGCGCGACATGCACGGCGGGGCCGGCATCACCGGCGAGCACCATGTGATGCGCCATCTCATGAACCTGGAAACCGTCAATACCTACGAGGGCGCCCACGACGTCCACGCCCTGATCCTGGGGCGGGCGATTACGGGCGAAAGCGCCTTTTAATCGGCGGCTTAACGGCGCATTCCTTGGCGGGTGTGCGAAGGCGCGCGCCCCGCTTCAAATGATCGAATCCCGCCGCATATCCGCGATCTGATCGTCGGTCAGGCCGAGCAGGCGGTGCAGAACCTCGGCGGTGTCGGCTCCCAGCGCTGGCGGCGGACGCTCATAGGTCACAGGGGTGGCGGACAGCCGGATCGGCGAGGCCACGCTTTTGATCGGCCGGGCCAGGTCGGAGCGGTGCTGCTCTACGACCAGATCGCGCGCGATGGCTTGGGGCGTGGCGAACACTTGGCCGATGTCGTTGATCGGACCGCACGGCACGCCGGCCTTTTCCAGAGCCTCGATCCAAGCGCCCGTCGATCGGGCCGCGAGCAAGGGCGCGAGGCGGGCGGTCAAGGCCGCGCGATTGGCGACCCTCAGGGCATTGGTCGCAAAGCGGGGATCCTCCGCCAGCGCCGGGTCGTTCGCCTCTGCGCACAGGCTGCGGAACTGCCCGTCATTGCCGACGGCGACCACCACCGCGCCGTCGGCGGTGGCGAAGACCTGATAGGGCGCCAGATTTGGGTGGGCGTTGCCGAGGCGCTGCGGCGCAATCCCGGTGGCGAGGAAATTGGCGGCCTGGTTGGCCAGCATGGCGGCCTGGACCTCGAACAGGGCGATGTCGATGTGCTGTCCCTGGCCGGTGGCGCGGGCGTGCAGCAAGGCGGCGAGGATCGCGTTGCTGGCGTAGAGGCCGGTGAACAGGTCGACCACCGCCACGCCGACTTTCATCGGCTCGCCCCCCGGCGCCCCGTCGGGCTGCCCGGTAATCGACATCAGACCGCCCATGGCCTGGATCATGTAGTCGTAACCGGCGCGTCCGGCATAGGGTCCGGTCTGGCCAAAACCGGTGATCGAGCAATAGACCAGTTGGGGATTGAGCGCGGACAGGCTGGCGTAGTCGAGGCCGTATTTAGCCAGCCCGCCGACCTTGAAGTTTTCAACCACGACGTCGCAGCTTTGGGCCAATTGGCGGATCAGAGCAGCGCCTTGCGGGCGGGCCAAATCCACTGTCGCCGACAGCTTGCCCCGATTGGCGCAGAGGAAATAGGCGGCGTCCGAAGGACCTGCCTGCGCGGACTCATAAAAGGGCGGACCCCAGCCACGCGTATCATCGCCCACATCAGGACGCTCAATCTTGATGACCTCCGCGCCGAGGTCGGCCAGGACCTGGGTCGACCATGGGCCGGCCAGGACCCGTGTGAGGTCGAGCACCCTGACGCCGTCCAACGCCCTGGGCTTGGTTTGTGAATGGTCCTGCATGAGAAGCCAAAGCTCGCGCGAACAAGGTCCTGGCTCAAGGCGGCGGCGCAAAAGCTCCGCACTGCGGGCAGGGGGGCGAACAGGTCCCACCGCGTCTGGCCGGCGCACTAAAGTCGATCCGGTCGGCATTGCGAAGGCTTCCATGGCGCACGGCGCAACTCTGGTGGAGAAAGTAATCGCCCGCGCCTCGGGTCAGGTCTCCGTGCGCCCCGGGCAGATGGTGGTGGCCAAGGTCGACTTCGCCTTCGCTCACGATTCCTCGGGCGCGCGGCGATGGAAGCCGATCCTGGACGCCCTGGGCGCTAAGGTGTGGGACCCGTCGCGGGTCGCCCTGGTCAACGACCACTACGCCCCGGCAGGCGATGCGGAGAGCGCGGGCTTCCTCAGGCTTACCCGACAGTTCGCGGCGGAACAGGGGATCCAAAATCTGTTCGATATGGTCGGCATCAGCCACCTGGTGCTGCCCGAGGCGGGCCTGATCCGTCCAGGCGATTTCATTGCCGGCGGCGACAGCCACACGCCCATGGCCGGCGCGTTCGGCGCCTATGCGGCCGGTTATGGCGCCACCGACATGGCGGCCATTGTCGCGACTGGCGAGACCTGGCTTTCGGTCCCCTCGACTATCCGTATCGAATGGAGCGGCGCCTTCGGCGGTTACGTCACCGCCAAGGATGTGATGCTGCATCTGACCCGCGCAGTGGGCATGGACAATGCGTTCAGGGCGGTGGAATTCGCGGGTGACGCCGTCACGGCCATGCCGATGAGCGCCCGGATGGTTCTGTGCAACATGGCCGCCGAACTGGGCGCTGAGACCGGCGTAGTGGCGCCCGACGCGGTGACCTTCGCCTATTTGGCCAAGACCGGCCGTCCCGTGCACGACGAGACGGCCTGCCTTGCCCTGGCCTCAGATCACGACGCCCAATTCGAACAGCAATTCCGTTTCGACGCGGCGGCGCTGGAGCCGCAGATCGCTGCCCCCCATTCGCCCGGCAACACCGGGCCCGTCAGTGGTTATGCCGGGGTGCCGATCGATCAGGCCTATATCGGCGCCTGCATGGGGGCCAAGGCCGACGATCTGCGCATGGCCGCCGAGATCTTGCGCGGCCGTAAGGTCGCGCCCGGAGTGCGTTTGCTGATCGCGCCGGCCTCCCACAGCACCTTCAAGACTGCGGCCGACGAGGGCGTGCTGGCCGATTTGATCACCGCCGGGGCAATCATCATGCCCTCAGGTTGCGGCGCCTGCGCGGGGTACGGCGGCGGCGTTTTAGCGGATGGCGAGGTATGCATCTCCTCCACTAACCGCAACTTCAAAGGCCGCATGGGCCACCCCGGGGCCCAAGTCTATTTAGGCTCGCCCTATGCCGTGGCGGCCGCCGCAGTGGCGGGCCGCATCGTTGATCCGCGCGCCATGGCGCCTGAGGCGGGGCGTTAGCATGGCCCGAGCGTTCGTGTTTGGTGACAATATCGACACCGACCTACTGGCGCCGGGGCACGCGATGAAGCTGGAGCCCCACGCCATGGCCCGCTTTTGCCTGGAGGCCGTCGATCCGAGCTTTGCCTCGACGGTGAAGCCGGGGGATATCGTCGTGGCAGGGCGTAACTTCGGCATGGGCTCATCGCGCGAACAGGCGGCGATTTCGCTGAAGCTGCTGGGCGTTTCAGCGGTGTTCGCCCAGTCCTTCGCGCGGATATTTTTCCGTAACGCCATCAACGCCGGCCTGCCGGCTCTGGTCCTGCCCGATGCCGACGCGATCAGGGCAGGGGACGATATCGCCTTCGATCTGGGCGCGGGGGTGCTGGACGATCTCACCCAGCAGCGCCGCCATGCCTTCCAGGCCCTGCCGCCGCATCTGCTGGCCCTGATCCAGGACGGGGGCCTCGTGCCCAATCTGATGCGCCGTTTTGCAAAGGCCGCCCCATGAGCTTGCGACAACGGCTATCCGGCGGACCGGCGGTAGTCGCGCCTGGGGTCTATGACGCCCTCAGCGCCCTGCTGGTCGAGCAGGCGGGCTTTGAGGCCGCCTTTCTGTCGGGCGCCTCCATCGCCTATACGCAACTGGGACGGCCGGATGTTGGTCTGGTCAGCCTGGATCAGGTGGCCGACGTCACGTCGCGCATCTGCGAGCGCGTGGCGCTGCCTCTGATCGTCGACGCCGACACCGGCTTCGGCAACGCCTTGAATGTCCAACGCACGGTGCGGCTGCTGGAACGCGCCGGGGCCGCTGCGATCCAGCTGGAAGATCAGACCTTCCCCAAGCGCTGCGGTCACCTGACCGGCAAGGCGGTTGAGCCCATGAGTGTGATGGTCGGCAAGATCAAAGCCGCGGTGGACGCGCGGCGCTCTGAGCAGACTCTGATCGCGGCGCGCACCGACGCCATCGCGGTGGAGGGTTTTGACGCCGCCTTGGAGCGGGCCGACGCCTATCTCGCGGCCGGCGCCGAGGTGCTGTTCATCGAGGCGCCGCAGTCCGATGATCAGATGCGGGCCATCACGGGCCGCTTCGCCCGCCGCATTCCGCTGTTGGCGAATATGGTCGAGGGCGGCTCCACGCCCATTCTCAATGCGGCGGAATTGACCGCCTTGGGCTATCGGCTGGTCATCACGCCGGGCGCCCTGGTGCGGGCTCTGATCCCCCAGTTGGAAGCCCTGCTGTCGTCACTGAAGACCACGGGTTCGACCCGCGCATTTGAGGGGCCGATGACCGATCTGAAGGGGGTCAATGCACGGATCGGTCTGTCCGATCTGATGGTGCAGGGCCAGCGCTTCGATCCCGACCTGAAGGGTGCGTGACGATGCAGGCCGATCCCAATCTCTACGACTACTGGCCCTATTACGACCGGCCCAAGATCGTCTGGCCGGGCGGCAAGAAGTTGGCCTTCTGGATCGCGCCCAACATCGAGTTCTACGAATTTGATCCGCCCAAGAACGCCTCCCGACCCGGCTGGCCCAAGCCTTCGCCCGACGTGGTGGGCTACTCCCAACGCGATTGGGGCAACCGCGTCGGCCATTGGCGGCTGATGGCGCTGATGGACAAGTACGGCATGCGCGGTTCGGTCTCGCTGTCGACCGGCCTGATCGACCACCATCCCGAAATCATTGAGGCGTGCGTGGAGCGCAATTGGGAGTTCTTTTCCCATGGCATCTACAACACCCGCTATTCCTACAACATGGATGAGGCTCAGGAGCGGGCGGTCATCGAGGACTCCATCCGCTCGATCCAGTCCGCTACAGGCCAGCGCATTCGCGGCTATCTGGCGCCGGCTCTGACCCATACCGAGCGGACCATGGACCTGCTGGCCGAATACGGCTTCTGGTACACCTGCGACCTGTTTCAGGACGACCAGCCGCAGCCGATCAAGACCAAGTCCAAAGCCGCCCGAATGATCTCGATGCCCTATTCGCTTGAGGTCAATGACGTCATCACCTACAGCCAACAGGGCGTTACACCAACGGCTTACGCCGATCTTCTTAAGCGCCATTTCGATCAGCTGTTGGAAGAGGGCCAGACCAGCGGCACAGTGATGTGCATCCCGCTGCACGCCTATCTGGTCAGCCAGCCCCATCGCCTGAGAGCCTTCGAGGAGGCGCTGAAACACGTCGCGAGCCTGAGCGACGATGTCTGGATCACCACCGCGGTGGAGATCGCGGGCTATTTCCGTGAGCACTATTTCAAAAAGGTCCAGGCCGATATTTCCCGGCGCGGCTTGGCCACGGGTGGAACGGGCTTTGCGCCCAAGGAGGCGCGCCGTGCCCGTCGCTGACGACTATATGGTCTATCCGCATCGGCGATACGGCATGGATCAGGACCGCTATGCCTGGCGACCGGCGGTGGATCGGCTGGCGATGCAATGGCCCAGCGGCGCCGCGGTGGCGTGCATGATTGTGGTTCCGCTGGAATTCCACATGCTCAATCCGAGCGGCCAGCCGTTCAAACACCCTGGCGCCATGGTCACGCCCTATCCGGACCTGCGCCACTACACCACGCGCGACTACGGCAATCGGGTGGGCGTGTTCCGTATCTTGCGCGAACTCAAAGCGGCCGGATTGAGCGCGACCTTTCCCATCAACGCCGCCTTGCTGCCGCGCGTTCGCCCCCTGGTCCAGGCCTTGATCGCCGACGGGCATGAGATCGCTGCCTATGGCCTGGACACCGATCACATCCATTGGGGCGGACTGGATGAGGCGACGGAACGGCAGTGGGTGCAAAGCGTCCGCGCGGCGTTCGACAAGGCGGAGCTGACGCCCACAACATGGATGAGCCCCGCGCGTCAGCAGTCGTTTCGCACCCTGGATCTGATCGGCGAGGCGGGGTTCCAGACCTGCCTGGACTGGGAGCAGGACAGCGTGCCTGTGGCGATGAAGACGCAGGGTCCCTGTGTTGTCGCGGCTCCACTGATGAATGAATTGGACGACCGCCTTTTGTTGCATGATCGTCGCCAGACCGAGGAAGAGTGGGCGATTCAGGTGATTGAGGCGAAGGACTACCTCAAGAGCGAATTCGGCTCGCGCGGCGGCCAGATGTTCGGCTTCACCTTGACGCCCTATTTGGTCGGTCAGCCTTTCCGTATCTGGGCTTTGCGCAAAATCCTGGGCGATCTCAGCGGCGACGCTCAGGTTTGGACCGCCACCGCGCAGGCTATTACCGCTGCTTCCGGTTTGCTCTATGCGCGCGGGGAGATCAGGCCGTAAGGCGGCCGGTTGGACTCTGGAGCCGATCTAGGTCTTCGCCGACGGCGCGTGCCGCGTCCATGACATCCTGGGCGTACAGCTCAACCGCCTTTTCCATGCGGACGGCGGACGCCAGGAAGACCAGCGCGAGGGTCCCGCAAAGCTGGCCGTTGTGGAAGATTGGCGCGGCGATGCCGGAATTCTTGCCTTCAGGGACCGTGAAGCGATTACGGCCGCGAGCGGCGAAGCCTTGGCGGCGAATTTCCTCTAAGGCCGGCTCGGATATAAAGATCAGATCGTTGCGGTCGATGTCGCCCGATTGTTCCAGCGCCTGGCGGGTGAGCTGCTGTTCGCGCGGACTGGAATAGGCCAGGAAGACCATTCCGGCAGCAGACTGGATCAGAGGATAGACAAAGCCCGGATAATAGGTCGACAGCGTAAAGTGTGATTGGGCGTGGGTGCTGTCGCGAACGATCATGTTAAGGCCGAACCGCGTTGACACCACCACCGGGCAGCCATGCCGTTCGGTCAGGGCCAGCATGTGCGGTCGCGCGATTGACCCCAATTGGCTGTGGTCCTGGTAGCCGCTGGCCAAGGATTGCACCAAGACCGTGGGCCTATAATGCTTGCGGCTTGGCTCCTGCTCGATCATGCCTTCATGCACCAGGGTCAGGACCAGCCGACCGGCGGTGGCGTAGGGCAGGCGAACCGCACGGGCGATTTCCATCAGCGATAGCGAGCCCGCGAGGTTGACAGCCTGGAGAATGGCCAGGCTTCGGCTCACTGAACGGACAGGCACGCCTCGTTCCACAGGGTCATCCTCGTTAGGGTCTTGGCAGCATTACCCGCCTAGCGGAGATGTCAATGCGAAGCGACGTTGGGTCCATGATCTATCTCCGCTGGGCGCGGTCCATGATGCGCCTCGCCCTGGCGATCACGGGTGGGTCCACCATGGCGCCGTCCAGCGCCGTGGCGCCGTTGCCTTCAAATTGGGGGCGGTTCAGGACCCGGTCGGCCCATTCGATATCCCGCGCTGTCGGCGAGAAGCAGGCGTTCAGCAAGGCGACCTGGGCGGGATGGATGCATAGAGCGCCGGAAAATCCGATAGCCGCCGCCTTGCCGCCCAGCTGTTCCAACGGCTCTAGGTCAGCAAAGTTCGCCAAGGAACCCGGAAGACCAAAGGCAGGCAGTCCGGCTGCGGCTGCCGCTAACACCACCCATTGGGCAGGGGCGGCCAAGGCAGCCTCAGTGGGCGCAACGCCCAGGGATGCGGCGAAATCTTCGCTCCCGAAGGCCAGCGCCCAAACGTCGGCGTTCGCTTTGGCGATATCCGCCGCGCGAATAACCCCGGCGGGCGTCTCGACCAAAGGGACGAATGGGGCGGCGGCCCCAAGAGACGCCAGTCGATCACAGGCGGACTGCACCTGATCTGGGGTCTCGGCCTTTGGCAGCATGACCGTCGTTGACCTTGGAAGGCGCGCAATGACCTCAAGGTCCGTTTCGCCGCCGCAGCCCAGAGGATTGATGCGCACCCAGACTGCCAGCCCCTGTGCGGCTAAGCCGGCTTGCATCTCTTGCAGAGCGGACCGCGCGGTCGGCTTGTCATGCGCTGCGACCCCATCTTCCAGGTCAAGAATAATGGCGTCCGCGCCGCGAAGGTGAGCCTTGGCCACAAAATCCGCCCGTGAGGCCGGAATAAATAGGAGCGTGCGTGGCGGCGCGAAATTCATTCGTGAGGCTCGCGGATGCAAATGCCTTGGCCTGTCATGACGGTGCGCCCGGTATCGGTGAAGATTTTCAGATCGACCTTCGGCCCATGGGCTCTGCCCGCCACTATCAGGGTCTCGCCGCAAAAAGCCGGGCCGACGCCCCTGAACGAGAAGCGGGCTAGCCTGTTTTTCCCCAGCTTTCGGTCGCATAAATCCAGCATCAGCGTGGCCATGAGGGGGCCTTGCGCCACCAGCCCCGGATAGCCTTCGACCTGGGTCGCATAAGGCTGATCATAGTGGATGCGATGGCCGTTGAACGTCAGGGCCGAATAGCGAAACAGCAGCACCGGATCGATGGTCCAGTGTGCAATCCAGGGCCAGTCATGCGGCTGCTCAGAGGCCTCCGCCAGAACCAACGGGCTGCGGGCGGCCTCGCGGTAGACGAGGGTTTGGGACTCGCGAACGCAGGGTTCGTCATCGGCCGTGAAGAGGTGATCAACCTCGACAAAGATCAGTCGGCCGCTCGCGCCGCTCTTTTCGGTTACGTCGGTGATGGTCGACGTACGGCCAATGCGACTGCCCACGGCGATGGGCTTCAGAAAGTCCATCCGGCTGGACGCCCACATTCGGCGCGGCAAATCGATGGGCGGCAAGAAATCTCCGGTCGCCGGATGGCCGTCGGCTCCGAGCTGGGCACGGCGCGCGCGCGGGGGCGTGCACAGCCAGTGGATCCCTTGCGGCGCGTGAAGGCCGGTCGGCTCGCGATCAAGCGTAGCGCACAGGCCCGTCGTCATGCCCTGGGTGAGCACATCTTGCGCCGATTGGCTGCGGCCGATCCAGGCTCTCCAGCGGTGATCGCGGGGGTGGGCATCCATGGACTCGGTTCGCTCCAGGCCCGCCATCAATAAGAACGGGGCAGTCCGAGCACATGCTCGGCCAGATAGGACAGGATCAGATTGGTGGAAATCGGCGCCACCTGATAGAGCCGCGCCTCGCGGAATTTGCGCTCCACGTCGTATTCCTCGGCGAAACCGAACCCGCCATGGGTTTGCACACAGGCCTCCGCCGCCGACCATGAGGCTTCGGCCGCCAGCATCTTGGCCATGTTGGCCTCCGATCCGCAGTTCTGGCCGGCGTCGAACAGGTCGGCCGCACGGTGCACCATTAACTCTGCGGCGCGCATTTGGGCATAGGCCTTGGCGATGGGAAATTGCACGCCCTGGTTCTGGCCGATGGGGCGGCCGAACACGACCCGTTCCTTGGCGTAGGCCGTGGCCTTGTCGATGAACCACTTGGCGTCGCCGATGCATTCGGCCCCGATCAAGATGCGTTCGGCGTTCATGCCCGACAGAATATAGCGAAAGCCCTTGCCTTCTTCGCCCAGCAGATTGGCGGCGGGCACACGCACATCCTGCAGGAACACTTCCGTGGTGGCGTGGTTTATCATGGTGCGAATGGGGCGGATGGTCAGGCCCTTGTCCAACGCGTCCCGCATGTCGACGATGAACACCGACAACCCGTCGGTGCGTTTGACCGTCTGACCCTTGGGTGTTGTGCGCGCCAACAGCAGCATAAGGTCCGAATGCTCGGCCCGGCTGGTCCAGATCTTCTGGCCGTTAATGACGTAGTCGTCGCCGTCGCGCACGGCCACGGTCTGAAGGGCGGTGGTGTCCGTACCGCTGGTCGGTTCGGTCACGCCAAACGCCTGTAGGCGTATTTCGCCAGAGGCGATGGCCGGCAAATAACGCGCCTTTTGCTCAGCGTTGCCGTGACGCAGCAGGGCGCCCATCATGTACATCTGGGCGTGGCAAGCCGAGCCGTTACAGCCGGATCGTTGGATCTCTTCCATGACGGCGGCTGCAGCCCTTAGAGGCAGGCCGGAGCCGCCGTACTCCTCAGGAATCAGAGCAGCGAGATAGCCCGCTTCAGAAAGCGCTGTGACAAACGCCGTGGGATAGGCGGCATTGCGATCCAATTCGCGCCAGTAGGGCCCATCGAAAGCTTCGCAGAGGCGTCTTACGCCCTCGCGGATTTCCACATTGTCGAAGTCAGCGGCCGAGTCATCGATATTGGCTGTAATCATGCGAACCCCATTGCGGGCGACAAGCCGCCATCACGGGGCGCTCGAAAACGGCGTCCCTGGCGGGCAAAAGGGTTCAAGTGCAACATTCCGGACGTTCCCATCGGCATCGATGGCGCACGCGTCGACGCAGTGTCGGGATGCTCGATGGCTGGCTCAGCCAAGCGCGATACAGGCCTCAGCGCAACCGTCAGTCACCGAGCGCCCGAAACGTGGAACGTGCGGCCGTGGGGGTTGTTATCGGCTGGCAACGGGGCGGGGCGGGCGGCTCTTTTGGAATGGCCCGCCTTAGCGGCTGTTCGCATACCTTCGGTCCGGCCAGATAGAGTGGCGATTGGCGCCTCAACGCGGCGTGCCGCGTGATAGGATTCGTTGCAGCGTGCGACGGTGCATTTTCAGACGATGAGCGGTTTGGGAGATATGGCCATCGCACTCTTTAAGCACCTTTTGGATGTGCTCCCATCGCACCAGCGCAGGACTTAGGGCCGCCATCGGCGGCTCGGGACGTTCGCCCTCTGCGGCCAGCAGGGCCGAGACCACGTCGTCGGCGGGCGTTGGTTTGAGCAGGTAGTCGGTCGCGCCGCGCTTGACCGCAGCGACCGCCGTGGCGGTATCTCCGTATCCGGACAGGAACAAAACCCGGGATTCGCGCCTGAGACCAATCAGGGCTTCACAAATTTGCAGGCCCGATCCATCAGCGAGATGAAGATCAAGCACCGCGAATGCCGGGGGCGCCCGACGCAGGCAGACTAATGCCTCTTCGACGGTGTCAACGACGGTAACCTCAAAGCCCCTGGCGCGCAGTTGCCGGGCGAGCAGGTCGCCCAGGGTCCTGTCGTCGTCCACCAGCAGCAAGGAGTGGTCCGGCAGGTTGGCGACATTCTGTTGGATTGAGCACTCAGCCCCAGGATCGGCCGGCGGCGCCGTGTGGACCTCCACCGGAGCGTTGACGGCGGGCGTCTCGGCGCGCTCGGTCTGGAGGCGCAATAGAGCTTCAATTCCGGCCATCAGGCTGTCCGCCGTTACAGGCTTTGCGATGAAAATATCCGCCCCGGCAGCGATCGCCTGGCGGCGATGTTCGTTTGATGTATTGGCCGTAAGCACGGCGATCGGGGTGCGCCGCCGCCGTTCGAAGGTCTCGATCTGCCGCATTTGGCGGATCGCGGTCAGGCCGTCCATGTTGGGCATCTGGATGTCCATCAGGATCAGGTCGAACTGATCGTTGCGGAATTGCTCGACCGCAGCCAGGCCGTCCTCGGCCATGGTGAGATCGGCGCCTATCGGCGACAACAATAGATCGACCACTTTGCGGTTGACCGGATGATCCTCGGCCAGCAACACCCGGACAGCCTTCTGACCTGCCGCAATCTGGGCCGGTTGGCGGACAGGCGGGGGCTCAGGCGCTGGGGCGATAGGACGTTCAGCCTGAAACGGGCCACCCCGCGCCGGCTCGGTCGAGGTGACCGACAGATCCAGGATATCACTGAGAGCCTGGGTCAGCGAATTACCCGAACGGATGATCAGATCGACCATCTCGCCTTGCCGTGGCGTTAGCTCTGTTTGCGCCAGTGCGCAGGCGACGCCGACCACGCCATTCAAGGGCGTGCGCAGGTCATGGCTCATGTTGGCCACGACTTCGTCCCTGATGTTTAGGGCCGTTTCAGTCGCGGCGCGCGCCTGGGCCAGCGCCTTCTTGTGACTGGTGACGTCGAATCGGATCGCGGTGAAAGCTCGGGGGCTGCCATCGGCGTCCAACTGCGGAACAATCGTCGTATCGACCCAATAGAGCGCGCCGTCCTTGCGGCGGTTGCAGAGGGTTCCGCGCCAAATCCGTCCGCTATGGATGGTCCGGTACAGGTCCGCGAAAACCTCAGGGCCGTGGGCGCCGGAATTAACGATGCGATGATCGGCGCCGATCAACTCTGCACGGCTGTAGCCGCTGATTTGGCAGAACAGATCGTTGCAATGGATGATGCGCCCATCCGCGTCGGTGATCGCGACGATGGCGGCTTGGTCAAGGCCGGCTGAGATCGCGGCTGGGGCTCCGGCCTCGAGGGCGAAAAACCCATCGTTTGCGCTCTCAGGCGACGATCTGTCTGGCGTAAGCGACCCGCCGTTCATGGACGAGTGGACGTCTTTGGGTTGAGCCCTGGCGGACGCGGAGTTGGACACGACGAATTCCTTCTGCTCAGATGAGCAAATAAATAGTCCGTCGAAATCAGTTCGGCATTGATATGACGCAAGATCGCCACATTAATCAGGCGCTCAAAAACGACACTAAGGTGAGGAATTTGCAGGCGTAATCAGAAACGTGCCGTGTACGCTGCCGTACATTATAGTCACTGGAGTCCGTCTAATCGCAAGTAGTGATTCAAATCCACGGGCGTCATTCAAATTCGATCCAGGCCTTGAGTATTAGCGAAGATCCATAATGCCAGACCGCGTGGACGGGATTTCGCATCCGACTGGAAATGCACTGTTGAACGCCCTATCTGCGCGCGAGTTGTCCTTGCTGCGCCCGAGTCTCAGCCTGATGGAGCGCCCGCAGGGGTTCGTCATGATCAGGTCGCACGAGGCGATCAAGACCGTCTTTTTCCCGGTCCAAGGGATGGTTTCGCTGTTTTGCGTCCTGGCTAATGGCGACGCGGTCGAGGTCGGGGTCGTCGGGCGCGAAGGCGCTGTCGGATTACCTGCGCTTATGTCGGCAAGCATGGGCGCCATGACCGCCATCGTGCAGTTGCCCGCGTCCGGCTATGGCGTCAACACCAGGGCCTTGCTTCGCTTTGTCGCCCTGGTCCCAAGCTTTGGGCAAGTCCTTGCCCGCGCGGGGCAGGCGCTATTCGTGCAAGCCGCCCAGTCGGCTGCCTGCAATCGGCGTCACTTGCTCATCAGTCGATTGGCAAAATGGCTGTTGATGGCCGACGACCGATCAAGCGGCCATGCCCTGGACCTGACCCATGAACACTTGGCGAGCTCGCTGGGTGTTCGACGGGCGGGGGTAACTGAAGCGATATCCGCTCTGAAATCCTCGGGCGCCCTTCACGGGGCCAACGGCCGGATCACCATCCTAGACCGCCCTCAGTTGGAGCGATCTGCATGCGAATGCTACCGCGTCATCCGCAGATTGACGGCTCAAACGCCGGATTGAGCCAGACCGGCGAGCCCCCAGACTGGCGGGGCCAGCGGAGGCGCATCTCGAAAATTTGGCGGTGACGGAGGGATTCGAACCCTCGGTACGGCTTTACACCGTACAACGGTTTAGCAAACCGCCGCCTTCAGCCACTCGGCCACATCACCTGATGTTTTTTGGTCGGGTTTGCTCCCGGCCCTGGCTAGGATCGGATGTTCACGCGTGCGCAACCAGCCAAGTCAGGGCGAGCCGTCATAACCGAACAGGGCAGGCGGAGCAACGCGCGCGGGCAACCCTTCGTGCGAATTTCGCCTTTGCAGCTGAGTTCAAGAGTTTGATTCGGCCGAAGTGCTCTCCAGTCCGGGAGATCGTAAATATTTCAGTTAATTTTGGATTCAGCGGAATCGTTATCGAGAGGTTTACTTGAGAGACGCTTTCCTTCTCTCGAAACGGGGAGTCGGGGCATGAAACTCTTGATGACAGTCGGCGTATTGACAGCGCTCGTCGTAGGCGGAGCCATCTCCGCTGAGGCCCAGATTGTGTCGGCGTCGCCGCTTGCTCAACCGACGCAGGCTACGTTGCGCTCGCACGACGACGGGACGGACCGGCTCCGGCCCCGATCTGCGGCGCTCTCGGACGACGAACGGGCGTTTTTCAACGCCTTGGGCCATCGTCTGACAAACGCGGCGGCCGCGTACGAATCCTATGTGAGGCAGACTTCGGCCCTCGCCCCCCGCTTTGAAGACGCCGGATCGATCCAGTCGGCGCTTAAGGTGGCGGAGAGCTACAATCCCGCACAACTGCAGGAAGGGTCGGTCGCCTACGCGGCGGTGCTCGCGCTACGAAGCCCCGCGTTTGTCGAAGGCGTGCGGGCTAATGGCGATCCGGCCCTGGCTGATCGGCTGATCGCGCAGCCCGACGGCGTGATGAGGCTGCCCGGCGCTTTTGAGGCGGCCCGGGACGTCTCGGGCGTGATGCAGGCTCAGGCCGACGCCGTCAAATTGGCGGGCCATGACATCGCCGGCGCCGCCTACAGCGTGCAGCATCAGGCCTGGTCGCGGCGGGCTGTGGCCCAGCCGGAAAAGGTCCTCGCCATGGCCAAAGCCTCCGCCTTGACGCCGGCTCAGGCTGACGAGATGTCCCAACGCCGCCTGCTGGACAGTATTGCGTCGGCGCGGGGCGTCTCTGCCGCTCGCGGCGTCACCTCTTCGCCAGTCGTACAAGGCCTAGCCTTGGCTGCTGTGGCTATCCTCGGCCGGGCCGGAGACGCCCAGGAATCCCGCTTCGAGCCTCTCCTGCGCCAGCTGCGCGACGCTGATTGCCTGGCGATGGCGCGGCTGAATCTCAATCAATGCCTGGCCGTGGCCGGCCCGCAGTATGAGGATGTGTTCTGCCTGGGCCGGCACGCGGTGGGCGAAACCGCCCAATGTCTGGTTTCGGCGGTGGATACCGGTCAGACGCCGCAAGGCGTGAGGACGGTCGAACTGGAGGGTTACGGCACGGAGCGGTCGGAGGCCTATCGGGATCTGGCTGCACGCTAATGTTCGCGCGCTTGCGCCGTCTGTAGATAATGGACGCTGAACAGGTCTGCCGGGTCGGTCCAAACCGCAGCCGGAACAAAGCCGGCGGCGCGGGCCAATTCGCGAAAGCCGTCTACGGAGTATTTGTAAGAATCCTCGATGTGGATCTGTTCGCCCAACTGCAAGATGATCTCACCCCCAGGCGTTCGGACACTTTGGTCGGCCAAACTTTCCAGATGAATTTCGATCCGGCCTTGCTCGACGTCATAGCGGGCGCGGTGCGCGAATAGGTCTAGATTGAAGTCGCATCCCAACTCACGATTGGCGCGCGCCAGCACGTTTTTACTGAACTGAGCGGTGACGCCCTGGGCGTCGTCATAAGCCCGATGAATGACCTCGGGTGATTTGCGCAGATCCACGCCGACGACCATCGCCGAGTCGGGGCCGAGCCGCCGCGCCCAATGGGCTAAGAAGCCTATGGCCTCGTCAGGCTGAAGGTTGCCGATGGTCGAGCCCGGGAAAAAGCCAAGGCGTCGTCCGCCCGCCGCCGTGGCCGGCAAATCCAAGGGCAGGGCGTAATCGGCGCAGACAGCGTGAATCTCAAGGGCCGGGCGTTCGCGTTGCAATCGCCGGGCCGCAGTCCGCAGGTGCTCTCGCGAGATATCGATGGGAATATAGGCGCCTGGGCTTACGAGAGCGTCCAGCAGGATATTGGCCTTCAGGCTTGAGGCCCCGCCAAGCTCAATCAGTTGGCTGTCTGGTCCGATCCGGTCGGCGATGTCGCCTGCGTGGGCGCGCAGGATGCCCAGTTCGGTGCGGGTGGGGTAATAGTCCTCCAGTCGGCAAATCTGTTCGAACAGCGCCGAACCGTGCGCGTCATAGAGGAACCGACAGGGTATGGATTTACGCCGGGCGGATAGTCCGGTGAACAAGGCCTGAGCAAACCCGCCCGAGTCGGGCGCGCAATCGTGAAAGCTGATATCGCCCAGGGCTGCCTGGGCGCCGAGATCAAGCATCGTCCGCCAATCTTAAGCCGCTAAAAGCCCAGCGGGCGCTCGGCGGGAAGAAGTTACGATAGGTGATGCGGATATGGTCTCTGGGCGTGGCGGCGCAACCACCGCGCAACACCATTTGTCCGCTCATGAACTTGCCGTTGTATTCGCCGATGGCGCCCGACGCGGGGCGGTACCGGGGGTAGGGGACGTGCGGGCTGGCGGTCCACTCCCAAACTTCTCCGCTCTGCTCCAGGGCGCCCTCGGCTGCGGCTGTTTCCCATTCCGCCTCGGTGGGCAGCCGTTTACCGGCCCAGCGGGCGTAGGCGTCAGCCTCGAAGTAACTTAGATGGCAGACCGGTTCAGCCGCGTTGAGCGGACGAAGGCCTGCCAGTCCAAAAACGCGCCAGTCCGCATCGGCCTCGTGTTTGCGCCAGTAAAGCGGGGCGCGCCAACCGTCCTCTTGGACCAACGCCCAGCCCTGCGAGAGCCAAAGCTCCGGGCGCGCGTAGCCGCCGTCTTCCATAAAGGCGAGATACTCGCCGCAATTGACCGGTCGGTTGGCTATGTGGAACGGCTCCAGCCAGACCTTGTGGCGCGGCGTTTCATTATCGAAGGCGAATCCTTGACCGTCGTGGCCGATCTGCGAAAGCCCGCCGGGGCGCCGTGACCAGGCTATCTCGTTGTGGATGTGCGGCGCGGGCCGCAGGGCGGCGTCGTAGGCGGGCAAAATCGGATTGAGCGAAAGGACGTGTTTGATGTCCATCAGGATCAATTCCTGATGCTGCTGCTCATGGTGCAGGCCCAGTTCCAACATGGGCTCTCCCTGAGCCCAGATCTCATCGCGGGCCCCCGCAACCAGGCCGACGACGCCCGCGTCCACGTGAGCGCGGTAGGCCCAAATCTCCTCAAGCGAAGGGCGCGACAAAAGGCCGCGAGCCGGGCGCGGCCAGCGCGCGCCTACCGCTTCATAGTAAGAATTGAACAGGTAGCCGAACTGGTCATTAAAGGGCGCGTAGTCCGCCGCCAGCGGGATCAACAGGAAGGTCTCGAAGAACCAGCTGGTATGGGCTAGGTGCCATTTGGTCGGACTGACGTCCGGCATGGACTGGATTTGCTGATCTTCGGCGCTGAGCGGCGAGGTGAGCCTTTTCGTGTCGGCTCTTACTTGCGCATAACGGTCGATCCAAGCTTGGCGTATATCGGGGATGCAAACCGGCGGCGCTGAAACGGGCAAGGGCGGTTCCTTAGAGACGAGCGTCATATGGGCTCAGCCGAAGTTTCGGTCGATGGCCGCGCTTGTGTCGAGCGCACGCGGCGCACATAGGTTCCGCAGTCAACGCTTCAAGAATGATCGAGCTTGACCCTTATGCGGGTGATCGAGGCGACTGTCACCAATTGCTAACCCATTTCGGCTGTCACCTGTGTAGGCGTTAGCGGGATAACTGTGCATCGATTTTTGCCGGGACTCGTGTATCTTGCGATGGCAAATCACTTTCAAGTGACCGCGATCTTGCCTAGAACGCCGGCCTGCCGGACGAGGAGTGACGATGAGTGCATCGGTAAAGACGCTTGAACAGCCGCGCTTGAAGGCGCCGGCCAATGACGGCGCCGTCGAGTTGACCATCCTAATGCCTTGCCTGAACGAAGCGGAAACCCTGGCCGTTTGTGTTCAAAAGGCGCGCGGATTTCTGGAGCGCTCCGGCATCGTCGGCGAGGTGCTGATCGCGGACAACGGGTCTAATGACGGCTCGCAGCTGATCGCCGAGGAAAACGGCGCCCGCGTGGTGGCTATCCCCGAGCGTGGATATGGCGCCGCGCTGATCGGCGGCATCGGCGCGGCGCGCGGCCGTTATGTGATCATGGGCGACGCGGACGACAGCTACGATTTCGAAAATCTCGACAGTATGGTTGATCGCCTGCGGGCCGGCGATGAACTGGTGATGGGCAATCGGTTCCGCGGCGGCATTAAGCCCGGCGCTATGCCGTTCTTGCATCGCTATCTGGGCAATCCCGTCCTGTCGTTCCTCGGGCGGCTGCTGTTTCGAATTCCGGTCGGCGATTTCCACTGCGGTCTGCGCGGGTTCTCTCGCGAGGCGGCTATGAAGTTGCGCCTTAAAAGCACGGGGATGGAGTTCGCCAGCGAAATGGTGGTGAAAGCCGCTTTCCATGGCCTGCGCATGGCGGAGGTGCCGACGATCTTGTCGCCCGACGGCCGTTCGCGCCCGCCGCACCTGAAGACCTGGCGCGACGGCTGGCGTCACCTGAAATTCTTGCTCCTGCACAGCCCGACCTGGCTGTTTGTCTATCCCGGATTTGCCCTGATTTTACTGGGCATTATGGGCGCGGTGATGTTGAGCCAAGGCTCGGTCCATATTGGCCGGGTCGAGCTGGATATCCACACCATGATCGTCTCGTGCTTCGCCACTCTGATCGGCGCCCAGTTGGTTTCTTTCGGGGCCTTGGCCAGGCGGTACGCCATGGTGGAAGGCTTCGTCCCAGGCCCCGCCAAGTTTCAGGGGCTGATTTTGGGCATGACCCTTGAGCCGCTCTTGCGCGTGGCCGGGGTGATCCTGTTCGCCGGCCTGGTCGGCTGCGTTTGGGCGGTGAGCAGTTGGGCGCATAGCGGCTTTGGCCCGATCCTTTATTTCAGCGTTCTGCGCGTGCTGGCGCCTTCGCTGACTGCGGTGGCGGTGGCCGCCCAGCTTGCCGCCACGGCGTTCCTGACCTCGCTGCTGACCATCCGCAGCTAACCCGGCTTTCCCGCGTATGCGCCGGTTTGCGCCGCATCTCAGCGTCCTTGCGGCGACACTGCTTATGATGGCGGTGGCGTTCGCGGATGGCCGACCCTCGGTTTTCTACGACTCCCATAGCTACGATGTGATGGGGCGCAACCTCATTGAAGTTGTCCAGGAATTTCCTCAAAGCGTTCAGTTCAAAATGAAACCGGGCGTCAAATGGGGCGATAAGCCGGTCAGCACTGATCGTATGATCGACGCGGCCGTCGAGGGCGCCCGCTCCCCTTTTTACGGGGTTTTGCTGCACGGAACCCACGTTATCGGCACCATCTGGCTTCTCGCGGCCATTCAGAGCGCCTTAGCCGCGTGGGTCGCCTATCTGCTTTGGCGCACGACGGCCCCCGCCGCGCCGCTGTGGAGTTATCTGGCCTTGTCCGCCGGCGTGGTGGTGGGCTCCAGTCTGCCTTTCTTCACCGCCTTCGCCATGCCCGACGTTTTCGCAGGGATCGGGGGCGCGGCCGCCGTGTTGCTGTTGGTCCAAACAGACCGGCTGAACAGGTCCGAAAAGATCGGCCTTTGGCTTCTGCTGGCCTACAGCTTGGCCATCCATAAATCCCACCTCATCACGGCCTTGGCTCTGGTCCTGGCGGCCTATCCGGTCCTGCTGCTGCTGGGGCAAGACCGGCAGGTTTTGCTCAGGAGAGTGGCCGTGGCGGCGTGCGCGATGCTGGCGGCATGGATGAGCGGCATGGTGTTCGGGGCGGCCTATAAGGCGCGCACGGGATTGGACCTGACTCATCCGCCGTTCGTGATGGCGCGGGTGTTGGCCGATGGACCCGGGCAGGACTACTTGCACAAGGCCTGCGCCAAGGACAACAACGCCTACGCCGTCTGTTTTTTCGCCAAGAACCTCAATAACAGGACCACCGAAAACCTGGTCCTGTGGTCCAACCGGCACAATCTCGGGGTGTTCAATATCAGCAACCGCGCCACGCGGGTGCGGCTGGAGGAGGAGGAGGCCCACTTCGTTCTGGGAACCCTGGCGCAGGAGCCTTTCGCCGAGTTGGCCGCCGCCATGTCCAATTGGGGCCGGCAGCTGATATCTTATCAGGTGGACGACCCCTTGCGTAATCCGGCGGCTTATCTGGTCGGCCGCTATTGGCCGACCACCAGTCTGCCCCAACTCATCCCCAACTTTGACGCCTGCCGGCCGCCCCACAGCTGCCGTCCGCCATTTTCCCAATCCAGCTTGGCGTGGTGGCACGGACCGATCCTGGTTGGGGCCTTGCTGTTCATGGCTTGGCGCCTCAGTTGCCGCGACGTGCGTAGCGCCTTCTCGCGCAGGGCGCTGACGAAGGACGATGCGGCAGCCCGCACCGTCGCCACAGTTGTGCTCTTGCTGCTTGTCGTGATGATCAATGCCGCCGTTTGCGGAATCCTGTCCGGGCCATTCGCTCGATATCAGGCGCGTGTGGTCTGGCTCACGCCCTTGGCGGCGGGCTTGGCCGCTTGCGCCTTGCCCGTACCCCTGACATCAGCCGTGCGCTTGGCGCATCGTGGATATGGGTGGGCCAACGCGATTTGGGATCGGATGCGCCTGCAGCCTGTGATCGGCCGGTTTTTGCCGCCCCTCAACGGCCACCTTATGCGTTTCGCCTTGGTGGGAGCCCTGGGTTTTGTGGTGGACGCCTCGGTGCTGGAAGCCATGATTTTTCTCGGCATGAACCCCATCGCCGGCCGCGTCGTATCCTTCCCCGTGGCGGTGTTCGCAACATGGATAGCCAATCGAAGCTTTACCTTCCCCGACAAGATTGAACAGTCGCCGGTGCGTGAGGCGTCGACCTATGTGGCCGTCCAGCTTGTGGGCGGAGCCGCCAACTTCGCCGTCTATTCAGCCCTCGTGCACAGCGTGCAGGTTTGCTCGGACTGGCCCATTTTGGCCCTGGCCTTCGGCGCCGTCGCGGGGCTGACCATCAATTACCTCGGCTCCAAACATATTGTTTTTCGGGGCGGCGCTACCGCGCCGTGATCTTGCGTAACGTCACAACGGACACCCTTTAGCCGTAGCTGACATTAATATTACGCAAGAAATGACGCGGGAAAACGCGTCGAATACATGAGAAACGTCAAATAAAGTTTTAGAGCTAAAGTTCCCGAGGGATCATCGCTCGCGCAAAAAGCGAGTTGGTGATTCGGTGTTTCGAGCGAACTCTCAAAAGGACCCGCGATTTAGTCCTTCTGGCTAGATGACGAGGGCAGAACATCACCCTAGTGCTTGTACGTTGCCGTCGGTAAAGACCGACACACTCTGTGGAGTCCTCGCGCATGATTCGCACTGCCGGTCTAATTTGATGCGAGCTGTCGTCATCAGCCGCTATCCGGTTTGCCGGCAGGGGCTAACCGCCGTGGTCACAACTGTGGTGGCGCCGGGCGGCGTGCAGAGCTACGCGGGACTCGACGACGCCCTGGCCGCGGCGCGGACCAAGGCCGCTGACATCGTGGTGCTCGACCTCGCGACAGGCGATCCTGAGCTCGTGCACATTAAAGCTACAGTGACTGCGCTGGCGCCGGCGCCGGTCGTGTTGTTTGCAGCGCTCGAGCCTGCGGAAATCCGCACGGCCTACGCAAACGGCGTTCGCGGTTGCGTGCCCAAAACGGCTGCGCCGGAATTGCTGACAGCCGCACTCAAACTGATCTTGGCGGGCGGCCAATATTTCAACGAGCTTACAGAGCTTAAAACACCGGGTCCGACGAGCCTGCGTTCACGCTTGTCGATGCGGCAATTGGAAGTCCTAAAGCTGATCGAGATCGGCCAGACGAACAAGGAGATCGCCCAGGCGTTAGGAATCTCGGTGGCCACGGTTAAGCTGCATGTTCAGGCAATATTGAACATTACCGGAGCGCGTAACCGGACCGAAGCGGCTTTGCGCGCGCGCGGCCAACTGGGCTAGGCTTGCAGGCCGAGCTGGAGCGCCCATATCAGCGCAGCTGGGGTCCTGCTAAGCTGACCCCTTCTTCTGACCGAGGACCCTGCCGTGCACCCCAAATTTCTTCGCCGTTCCCTGCTTTGGATGACGCTTGTCCTGCCCTTGACGCTGGGTGGTTGCGGGATCAACACGATCCCCACCAAAGAAGAAGCCGCCAAGGCCGCCTGGGCCGACGTGCAGAACCAATATCAGCGTCGATCCGACCTGATCCCTAACCTCGTGAGCACGGTTCAGGGCTACGCCCAGCAGGAGCGGGGAGTGCTGACGGACGTCACCAACGCGAGGGCCAAGGCCACCCAAGTTCAGGTCAATGCGTCGACCCTCACGGATCCGGCTGCGTTCCAGCGATTCGCCCAGGCCCAGGATCAACTGAGCGGGGTGCTTGGGCGCCTCATGTCCATCAACGAAAAATATCCCGACTTGAAATCGAACGAGAATTTCTTGGCGTTGCAATCGCAATTGGAGGGCACTGAAAATCGCATCTCCATCGCGCGCCGCGACTACAATGAGGCGGTTCGGTCCTACAACACCGAGCTTGCCACCTTTCCGGGCGTGTTGTGGGCGTCGACCGTTTATAAGGCCGCCAAGCCTATGAACCTGTTCGCCGCCAGCCAGTCCGCCCAGACTGCGCCCCAGGTCAACTTCAACATTGCCCCTCCGGGCGGAACGGCCTCAGGAGCGGCGCCCGGATCGGCCCCGGCCAAATGAGTCTCGCCCGCCGGGCGGCCGGTCTCCTTTGGGCGCTGCTGCTGGTTATTGGAATGGGTTTGGCGGCGAGCCCGTCGCGTGCCGCCCCTAGTTTTCCGGCCCTGACGGGGCGGGTCGTGGACCAAGCCCACGTGCTGTCGCCGGAGACGCAGGCCCAGCTGACCCAATCGCTTGGCGCCCTGGAGACCAAGACCAGCCGGCAGCTGATCGTCGTCACGCTGCCTTCGCTCAATGGCTATGACATTGCCGACTATGGCTACCAGCTCGGGCGCGCCTGGGGCGTCGGCCAAAAGGGGCTCGACAACGGCGTCTTGTTCATCATCGCCCCTAGCGAGCACAAGGTGCGCATCGAGGTGGGCTACGGCCTAGAGCCGATCATAACGGACGCCCTTTCCAACCAAATCTTACAGCGGCAGGTGCTTCCTGAATTTCGCAAAGGCGATGTGCAGGGCGGGGTCGTGGCCGGCGTCCAGGCCCTGGTCGATCAGCTAAGCCTGGACCCGTCCGTGGCTGAATTGAAAGCGGCCCAGGCGGCTCAAGGGGCTCAAGTCGGGCGCTCGGCCAATCCGATTCCCTTGATCATCTTTGCCTTTGTCATGCTTTGGGCCATGGGCGCGATCCTCGGCGGCGGGCGCGGGGGCGGGGGAGCCGGGTGGCTATTTCCCCTTCTGTTGCTCAACGGCGGCTTGGGCCGACGCTCGTTCGACGACGAAGGCTTTGGCGGCGGTGGCGGCTTTTCGGGCGGTGGCGGCGGCTCGTTCGGCGGCGGCGGCTCGTCGGGGAGCTGGTGATGCTGAGCCAGGCTGATCACAAAAAAATTGCCTCAGCCGTTCGCCAGGCGGAAGCCTCGACCTCCGGCGAAATCCTCTGCGTTCTGGCGGGCAAGGTATCTAACTATCGCGAGACGCCCCTAGCCTGGGGGGCGGGGGCGGCCCTGCTGCTTCCACCGCTGGCCGTGATGATCGGCATTCATTCGGCCCCGGGCGTTGGATGGGACGTCGGCTCCCGTGGGATCGACGCCGTGGTTGGCGCGGCCTTGACCGGCTATGCGTCAGCTCAGATTCTCGTGTTTGCTTTTGTGGCGCTGCTGATCGCGGCGGTCCGTCCGATCAAATTGGCCTTGACCCCGGGTTTGCTCAAACACCGGCGGGTGCGACAAGCGGCGATGGCTCAGCTCATGGCCGCTCGTCTGCTGGGATCCCAAATTGGCGCCGCCGTGGTTATTTTCGCGTCGCTGGAGGACCGCATGGTGGCCGTCGTGGCGGACGAGGCGATCCATCAAAAAGTGGATGACTCGGCGTGGGATAAGGCGGTGACCGCCGTCTTGGAGGGCATCCGCCGGGGCGCTGCGGCGGATGGCTTTGTCCAGGCGGTCACGCTTTGCGGCGGACTTCTGGCGCAGCATTTTCCCTCGGACGGCGCTCCGCATCATCTGGCTGACGGCCTCCTGGAGCTCTGACCGGGAGGCGCCGCGGGCTGCGACATTCGGTGCAGGGCGCCCAAGCTATTTGTTTACGTAGATTTTGTAGCGTGCGCCCATGCGAATGGGCTCGAGCCAGTTATGACGCCTCATCGAATTGTCCGTAGCCTTGCCCAATTGGAACGGTCCGGGTCAACGGCGCGCGTGCTGAATCTGAATGCGATCGCCAAGCTGGAGCCGTCGGCTGTCGGCGTGCAGGCCGCCCCGCTGTTTCACAATACCCTGCTGAACCGCAGCATCGTGATCAAACATCGGCTTCGACGGGATGAGCAGGATCTGTTCCCGGACTACCGGTTGTTGGCCACCAAGTTCGTCGTGCCCATCGATTCGAAAGACCTTACGGCGGGCGCCCATTTCTTCTTCGTGGGCCAGCGCGGCTATAGCGATTTAATCAATAACATCCTGGGTCAGCAGGCCAGATTCGCCTCTCACGACCGGATGGTGCTGCAAATTCTGGATCAATCGCCGACGCTCGATCCCTTCGTTCTGCGTGAACAACTGCGCAAAAACGGGCTCGATCCTTCGCCGCACTATTTCGAAATCGGTCCGGCGGACCTTAGTCGCATGCACAGTTTTGTATTGCGCCAGGTGCAGCCCTTGGCGGGATTGACGGACAAGGATCAGGGCGGGAGCGGGACGCCCGGCGCGGGCAAGCTGGCGCGTAAGCTGCTGTCCAGCAAAGCCGATGTGGAGACCGAGCCCTTGCGCAATACGCTGCAACTGGGCGTCGAAGACTACCGGGAGGGCGTCTTCTGCTGGAAAGGGTTCCTCTATTACAAATGGTGTCTGGAGGAACTGACAGGGCATATCGCCGAGGTGGCGACCGAGATCAGCCGCATCAAGCTGCAGGGTGTGGTCGGGGCGGACTTCCGGGCCAAAATCGAAGCGGATCGCGCCAAGTTACGCCAGCGGCTGGCTGCGGGGTGCGAGGGCGTACGACGGACCATCGGAGTCTACGACCTGGCCTATGGTCAGCTGGTCGAAAGCCGCGATCCCGCGCCCTTTCGTCAATTCCTGCTCAATGCGCCGGAGTTGTTCGCGCAACTGGGCGAGGGGCTCGGCGCTATCCAACATGTGGTGAGCTACTGGCGCTATCGCTTTACGCCCCCGACGCCGGCGGGCGTCGACGTCACGGAGTTCGGCGAAATCCTTGATGATTTTCTTCAGGCGCTGAAAGTGTTCGATGGGGGCTGTGAGGAAGAAACCGACGAGCCTCGCGCGCGCCAGACCCTGAGGCGCTAGGCGGATTTTACGGTGATCGTAGAAGACAAAAAGGGCTGCGGCCTGTCCAGCGGGTAAGACAACGATGTTCCGCGATCCGTGGTTGTCGTCGGTCTGAAACAGCTGAACCCGGCCCTTTTTCCCGTATGGCGAGCCGTAAAGGTTGAAATATCCCACTAAATCGCCTATAAGTATTCATCGAACAAGGTTATGCAATCGAAGATTGTAACGCGTGCGCCAAAAATGAAATAAACAAGCAACAAAGCTTGTCAGTTCCCCCTCAATCGCCTACAGGGACAGTTAGGAAACCCTTGTTCGATATCGAACGGCGGTTTACCGGACCTAAACAGGCAAATTTAAGCAGGGGTGAAACGTGAATAAAAACAATTTGTTGGCTGGCGTTGGCTTGGCTGTGCTCGCGCTCGCTCCGCCCATGGCGGCCCGTGCGGCGGATTCGATCGGTGACGTGGTCGTCACCGCAACCAAGACCGGCTCAACCAATCTCCAGAAGACCGCCATCGCGGTTTCGGTGGTCGGTGGCGATGTGTTGGACAAGTCGCGGGTGGTGACCCTGCGCGATCTACCGTCGGCGGTCGCCAGCTTGAAGATCTCGAACAACGGGTCAAACGTCGTGCCTTATGTCCGGGGCGTCGGTGGCTACGCCTCCAACAACGAACAGGATGTCGGCATTTATATGGACGGCGTCTACCTGGGCCGATCCTCCGTTGCATTGCAAAGCAATTTCAACGACCTAGCGCGCGTTGAAGTGGTGAAAGGGCCTCAAGGCTCGACCTTTGGGCGGAACGCCGTGGGCGGGGCGATCAACTTCATCTCGCGCGAGCCGTCCAAGGAGTTCCAGTTCCAGAACACGCTGAACGCGGGCAATTATAATCTGATTGATGAAGCGATGCGCATGAGCGGGTCCGTGACCGACAAGATGCAGGCCTCAATCGCCATCGGTTATCAGAACCATGCGGGCTATTTGATCAACGTCGTTCCCGGCATCCCGAATTCAGGCGCCGTGAATCGCTTTAGCGCCCGCGTCGGGCTGAAGTATGAGATCACCGAAAATCTGACCAATCTGGTGCGCGCGGACTACATGTACACCCATGAGAACTGGGCGCCGCTCACCACCCTGCTTCTGCGCACGGACGATCCTCGCAACGTGAGTGCAACCGGCGCCTACACCGGTATTGCTGCTCCCTTGGCCAACGCCGAGGTGGGCAATCTGCACTATTTCGGGGCCGGAGCGTTGCCGGTGGATTCCGAAGTTATTTACGGCATCAGCGACGAACTGAACTGGAAGATCAACGATCATATCGCCGTCAAAAACCTAGTCGCCTATCGTACGTCGAAGAGCAACTTCACCACCGTGGGCAATGGCACCGAGTTTTTGACCGGAACAACCAATTCCAACTATATCCAGCATCAGTTCAGCGATGAAATCAACGTCACCCACACCTTCGGTAACTTGAAGGGCGTCATCGGTCTGTTCGGCTGGACCGAATACCAGCACCAATTTGCACCCTCGATCACCCTGGTGTCGCCCTTCGCCGCCTCCGGCTCTGAGTCCTATCAAGACACCCGCTTCCCAACCCAGTCCTATGCGATCTTCGCCAGTGAATCCTATCACTTCACCCCGGAACTGGCCTTGACGGTGGGCGGACGTTACACTCAAGAGCACAAGGTTCTTGATACCTATAACAACGGCTTTAAGTGGGTCGGTGGTCTACCGGCCGGCTGGAACGGGTCCAGTGCAAGCAACCCGGCCGCGCAAGGCGCTTACAACAACCCCGTCTCGAACCAGAACGCCAATAAGATCACCTGCAACCCTGGGGGCACGGGACCCACCTGTACCGGCAGTTCGATCAACTACTACCTCAGTTCCTTCTTCCCCTTTGTGGCGGGCTACGGGAACAACTTCCCGCTTACCTTCCCCAACATCGTTCCGCAGCTGTCCCAGAACAGCAACGCCTTCACCCCGAAGGTGGGCTTGGAATGGCAGGCCACCCCCGACGCCTTCCTTTACGCCACCTGGTCCAAGGGCTTTAAGAGCGGCGGGTTCAATTTTACGGCCCGTTCGCAGTACGGTTTGACCTACCAACCCGAATACATCACCAGCTATGAAATCGGGGCCAAGACCGATTGGTTCGACAAGAAGCTGCGTGTCAACGTGTCAGTGTTCCGCAACGACTGGACCAATCTGCAAGTCAGTCAGAATATCGTCCTGCCGGGCTTGTCCGTTCCCTATACTCAATCGGCCAACGCCGGCGCCGCCAGGATCACAGGCCTGGACGCCGACATTACCGCCAAGCCTTGGGATGGATGGACCTTCACCAGCAACCTGACTTGGTTGCCCGACGCCATCTACATAAAATATGACACCGGCAACGTTGGCACTTTCCTGACGACTCTTCTCGCGTCACGGGGCGACCCGAGGGAAAACTTCGCGGCCAGCACTTATAACGCCAATGGCAAGCGCCTTCAGAACGCGCCAGACATCTCGGCGATCATCACCGGCCAACGCGATTTTGATATCGGAAACGGCAATAGCGTATTTGTCCGGGGAGAGGCGGCCTATACCGGCAATACCTATTTTGACCCGTCCAACGACCCGATCTCGCGTCGCAATCCGTTCGGGGTTTACAACGCGTCGATCGGCTACTCGTCCACCGGCGGTCACTACCAAGTTGAACTGTGGGGCCGGAACGTGACCGACGTCCAGTACACCATCAACCGCGTGATCGGTAAGACGGTGCAGGGAATCCCCGGCGCCCCGCGCACCTTCGGCATCCAGCTGAACTACACCTACTGATCCAATCCGGATCCCCATCGGCGTAATCGTCGGTGGGGAACCTATACCGGACTAATGAGAACGGCCCTTCTTCGGAGGGGCCGTTTTTCGTTGTGAAGAAAGCAACACGAAGGTGGTGTACACCAAATAGGCCGCTGGGCGCCAAAGCATAAGTCTGAACAGAACACTGTTCAATGAACGTGGATACGTTAACATAATACGTAAATACTTGCCACATATAATTGCGCCGCGTACAACGCTGGCAAGGTCGCCAGTCGACTGCGGTCCATAACGGTTCAGCCGCTCAAGGCGACCATTCTAGATAGGGGAGTAGATATGAATAAAATCAATATGTTATCCGGCGTTGGATTGGCGGCTTTGGCGTTGGGCGCGCCATTAGTCGCCCGCGCTGCTGACGGCAATTCGATCAGCGATGTGGTTGTCACAGCGACCAAGACTGGCGCCACTAATCTGCAGAAGACGGCGATTTCGGTGTCTGTGGTGGGCGGGGACGTGCTCGATAAATCACGCATTGTCACCTTGCGGGATTTGCCGTCGGCGGTGTCGGATCTGAAGATCGTCAACGCGGGCGTAAACGTTGTGCCTTACATCCGCGGAATCGGCGGCTATGCCTCCAACAACGAACAAGACGTCGGCATCTATATGGATGGCGTCTACTTGGGCCGCTCTTCAGTGGCGCTTCAAAGCAACTTCAACGACATTGAACGCGTGGAAGTGGTCAAAGGTCCACAAGGAACCGTGTTTGGCCGCAACGCCGTTGGTGGCGCGATCAACTTCATATCACGAGAGCCATCTAAAGAGTTTCAGGCGCAAGAAACGCTCAATCTGGGGAACTACAACCTGATTGACGAGGCGTTCCGCATGAGCGGTTCGGTGACGGATAAGCTGCAAGCCTCGATGGCGATCGGTTATCAAAAGCACGACGGCTATATCAACAATGTGGTGGCCGGTCTGCCGCCGGCTGGGGCCGTGAACCGCGTCAGCTTCCGCGGCGGTCTGAAATACGAGGTCAATAGCGACATCACCAATCTCGTGCGTGTCGACTACATGTACACCAACGAACACTTTGCTCCGGTCACGACCCTCGTCATTGCCACGAACGACCCTCGGAATGTGACCAGCACTGGTGTCTACAGCGGCTATAACGCGCCCCTAGCTAATGCCAAGGTTGGTAACCTCCACTATTTTGGCTCGGGTTTTGCCCTTAATGACGCTGAGATAATTTATGGCATCAATGATGAGCTAAATTGGAAGATAAACGACAACATCAGTATCAAAAACCTTGTCTCATACAGGACTTCAAAGACGATTTACGTCCAGGGGGGCAATGGGACTGAATATCTGACGGGCGCCACTCGTGGGAACTATGTCCAGCATCAGTTCAGCGAGGAAATTGATGTGCCGCACACGTTCGGCAATCTGAAGGGCGTGGCTGGTCTGTTCTATTGGAATGACTATCAGCATCAATTCGCAGACTCGATCAGCATCTATGCCCCGCCCGTCAACACCAGCCTGACGGGGTCGGATTCCTACCAGGACACGCGTTTTCCGACTCAGTCTTATGCCGCGTTCTTGAATGAATCCTATCACCTCACGCCTGATTTCGCTGTGACACTGGGTGGTCGGTACACCCAGGAACGTAAGGTCCTGGATACCTACAACACGAGCTTCAACTGGACCGGCGGGTTGCCCCTGGGTTGGGCCGGGTCCAACCCCGCCAATCCTGGGGTTCGCGGGTCCATGAAAACTACGACGATCGTTTGCTATCCGGGCGGCACGGGGCCAACTTGCGCCGGCAGCTCGATCAACCAATACTCGACGGCCTATTATCCGTTTGTCCTGGGTTACGGAAACAATTTCCCGGGATCGCCACCGGATGCAGTGCAAAATGTGAGCGCCTTCACGCCGAAGGCCGGCATCGAGTGGCAAGCCACCAAAGACGTCTTCCTGTTCGCTAACGTAACGCGGGGCTTCAAAAGCGGCGGATTTAACTTCACAGCGCGCAATCCCGTCGGGCTAACGTTCCTGCCCGAATGGATCACGAGCTACGAAGTTGGCGCCAAGACGGACTGGTTTGACAAGCGGTTGCGTTTGAATGTGTCGGTGTTCCGCAACGACTGGACTAATCTGCAAGTCAATCAAAGTATCTCCCTTCCGGGTGTTACGACGCCGTTCCAGCAAGCTTCGAATGCTGCGAACGCCCGGCTCACTGGACTTGACGCCGACATTACTGCCAAGCCTTGGGATGGCTGGACCTTCACTTCGTCGGTTACCTGGCTGCCTGACGCGCAGTATGTGAATTTCACCACCGGTCAGGTGAACGGAAGCTTCCTCAAAAATCTGATCATTTCTAGAAACGATCCCAGGGAAAACGCGACCTTGGGCACCTATAACGCCAATGGAAAGCGCCTGATGAACGCTCCGGATATTTCGGCGATTATCACCGCGCAAAAAGACTTCGATCTGGGCAACGGCAATAGCCTGTTTGTGAGGGGCGAAGCTAACTATACGGGGAATACCTTCTTCGACATTTCCAATGACCCGATTGCGCGCCGCAATCCGTTCGCCTTGTTCAATGGGTCGATCGGCTATGCGTCCCCCGGGGGGCATTATCAGGTGGAACTGTGGGGCCGAAACATCACGGATAAGCAATATCTGTACAACATATCCCCTGGAACCACGTTCCAAGGTGTTGTCGGCGCCCCGCGCACCTTCGGCATTCAGCTGAACTACACCTATTGATTCCAAATGGCGTGGTTCTATCTGACCGGATATTCGAGTTAGAGCTGATTTAGATATTGAAGCGGCCCCTTCTAAAAAGGAGGGGCCGCTTTTTCGTCGCACCGGATATTACGGGGTCAATAACTCGGCCAATCGATCACGGTCTAGCCGAAGCTCTAGCTCTCGTTTGGCCCGATAGACGCGCACCTCGACGGCCTTGGCGCTCAGGCCGAGCAACTCCCCCGCCTGCTTGTGCGACAGGCCTTCCAGGGCGGTAAGCATCAACGGCTCCTTGAGCGCGGTGGGCAGGCTCGCAATGGCCCGGTCCAGGGCGCGTAAGGACTGCGCGGATTGAAGGCCGGCCTCAGCGCC
>CAYVHP010000007.1:0-11580 GCA_964451265.1 uncultured Caulobacteraceae bacterium
ATGTCGCCCATCGAAGAGACCCTTCTGGCGATGCTGGCGCAGATTTCGCCCGGTAAGAGCCTGGACCCGGCGGCGGTGGCCAAGTCCCTCGACCCGGAAGGCTGGCGCCGCGTCCTGCCCCAGGTGCGCGCCACCGCCGTAGGCCTGGCGCGGCAGGGCAGGGTGGTGATCCTTAGGCACAACAAGCCCGCCGACCCGGACAGCTTCAAGGGCGTTTGGCGGCTTAGGCTTCCGTAGGTTCGGTTCTCCGTCAGAGCTCGAACATGTCCGCGGACGCTGTTTTTTATTAACCACCAAGCTCACCAAGACCGATAAAACCGGTCATCCTCGGCCAAGGAGCGCAGCGAGGCCGAGCCGAGTACCCAGCCGCTCCGGGCTTTCCGCGCGGGTCAACTCTGTTGCGTTTAGGTCGTGGCTGCTGGGTTCTCGGGCTCGCCGTTCCGGCGCCCCGAGAATGACGATTCTCTTGGTGTTCTTCGTTTTCTTGGTGGTTCAATTTTTTGACTCCCCCGGCTAGGCGACGCCGTGTCAATGCTGGTTGGCCCCGGTTTGTCTTTGGGCCTAAGCTGCCCCCACAAAACGGGAGGGAATAATGCGCAATTGGCATTCGGCGCTGCTGGCCGGCGCGATGGTGTTGGTCTTCGCAGGGCAAGGTCTTGCCCAGGACGCCGCCCCGGCGAAAGAGGTCTGGATCGGCGCCTGGGGCTACCCTTCCTCCCCGCCGCCGCCCGGCCGGCCCGATCCCGCCATGCGCTCGCCTCAGGCCACGACGGCGGACGGCAAACCGTCCCTGGGCATGCCGCCTGAGCTGGCGACATCGCGCATTCCCGCTGTCCCCAATTACCGGATGACGGACCTGTCCAATGTCACGGTGCGCGAACTGGTGCGCGTCTCGGTGGCGGCCAAGCGCGTTCGCATCCGCATATCTAATGAAGGCGGCGATGCGCCCCTGGTCATAGGCTCGCTCCACGTCGGTCCCGCGGGCGAGGATGGGGCCATCGCGGGCAGCCACGCGGTGACCTTCGGCGGGCGCTCGCAAGTGACCGTGCCCATCGGCGCGCCCCTGCTGAGCGATCCGGTCGATCTGCCGGTCCCGGCGCTGCAAACCCTGGTGGTCTCCATCTATCTGCCCGGCGCCGTGCCCAAGCTCGGCCATAGCGCCTGGCAGTTTGTCAGCCCCGGTCCCGACCAGGGCGCCGCACTCGGGGCCGATGCGAAGCTCATGCGGGTCCCCGCCTTCGCCACGCGGGTGGATGTGGAGCCGGTGGAGACCAAGACCGCGACGATTATCGCCCTGGGCGACTCCATCACCGAGGGCGCTCAGTCCACCACCAATGCCTTCCGCAGCTGGCCCGACCGCCTGGCCGAGCGTCTTGCCGCCGCGCACCTGCCCTGGGCGGTGGTCAACGCCGGCATTGGCGGCAACCGGCTGCTGCACAATGTCAGCGGGCCCAGCACGCTAGCGCGCCTGGACCGTGATGTCCTCAGCGTGCCGGGCGCCAAGGCGGTGATCCTGCTGGAAGGCATCAACGACATTCAGCGCTCGTTTTCAGCCGACCCAGCCACCGCCGGTGAAACCATCACCGCCGACGACCTGATCTTCGCCGACAAGCAGATCATCGCCCGCGCCCACGCTCAGGGCCTGCGCGTGATCGGCGCCACCCTGACGCCCTTCGAGGGCGCGGCCACCTATACGCCCGAGAAGGAAGCCATCCGCGAAGCCGTCAACCAGTGGATCCGCACCTCCAACGCCTTCGACGGCGTGGTCGATTTCGAGGCGGCGGTGCGCGACGCGGCCGACCCTAAGGCCTACCGGCAGGGCTTCACCGAACAGGACCACCTGCACCCGAATGACAAGGGCTACGCGGCCATGGCGGCGGTGGTGGATTTGGGGATGTTTGGCGGGAAGTAGGGCGCGCGGGCATTGTCGTGACAATGTCGGGCATGCCTGCTATGGAATGGGCAGGAGGACAGCCCATGTCAACCGTGACCCGTTCGGAAAAACTCGATCTGCGCCTGACGCCGGATCACAAGAGCCTGCTGCAGACTGCGGCCTTGGCGTCGAACCGCTCGGTCAGTGAATTTGTGCTCGAGAGCGCCTTGGCCCGCGCTCAGGAAACGCTGCCGGATCGACAGCACTTCGGTTTGGCTGCGGATCGGTGGGAGGCTTTTGCCCGCGCCCTGGACGCGCCGGTGCGCCCGCTGCCGCGCCTTGGGCGTCTGTTGACGGAACCGGGTGTCTTCGACCCAGCGAAATGACCGACGCCTTGCGGATCGAGAAACTACGCCGCGACCACGCGGTGGAGGCTTTCGATTGTGGTAAGGAACCGCTCAATCGCTTCCTCGTTCAGTTCGCCTTGCCGAACCAGCAGGCCAACGCCTCACAGACCTATGTCGCTGTTCGCGGTGATGAGGTGGTCGGCTACTACACCCTGGTGTTTGGCCAAGTGGCCTTCGAGGACGCGCCCGAGCGTCTGCAAAGAGGAGTCGCGCGCCATCCAGTACCTTTGATGGTGCTGGCCCGACTGGCGGTGGCGGCATCCGCCCAGGGACAAAAGCTAGGCGCGGGTTTGCTGAAAGACGCCATGCTGCGCACCCTGCAAGCCGCCGACATCGCCGGCCTGCGCGCCTTGGCCGTCCACGCCAAGGATGACGAGGCGCGCCGGTTTTACGAGCACTTCGATTTTGCGCCGTCCCCCAGCGATCCGATGCACCTGATGGTGCTGCTCAAGGACCTAAGGGCGGGGCTGAGGGGCGGTTGAAGGCGCCAAACGCATCGAGTGCCTTATCACACGAACAAGACCACATGCACCCCAACGATAGGGCTACGCGGCCATGGGGCGGGTTTGGGGATGTTTGGCGGGAAGTAGGGCGCTGCCTCAGAGGTCCAGACCTAAAAGCGGAACGCCTTCCGCTAGGGCTGCCGCGCGCAATTCCCGATCCAGCGTGGCGAGGGGAATGTCCTTGCGGCGGGCGAGTTCCAGATAGGCGGCGTCATAGAGCGTTAGGCCGTGACGGGCGGCCAGCCGCGCTGTCGCGCCCCAGGCGTGCTGATCCGTTTCGGGGTCGAGTTGTAGCGGCAGGAGCGCCAGGTCGGCCAGGGTGGCCTCGCGAAAGGCTGCGTCATGACGATGCCGCCGGACGCCCATCTCCAGCACATTGGCCACCTCAAGCCGCCACAGGGCGGGGACCCATGCGCCGCGACTGCCGACAGCCTCGAACACCGCGCGAACCGCTTGCGTCGTTTCTTCACCGTACACCCAAGCCAGGGTCGCCGAACAATCGAGAACGAGGCTCACGGGCGTCCGGCGTCCCGGTCCGCCTTTAAGGTGTCCCAGGCGATGGAGGCTGGGGCGTGAGCGCGCGCCCTGGCCCGTATGCGCGCCAGCGCGGCCTCGGCGACCGCTTGATCAATCGTCGTCACGCAAGGCGCAAGCCGCGCTACGGGCTTGCCGTGCCGGGTGATGACGATCTCCTCGCCTTGTTCTACCCGGTCCAACAGGGCGCCGAGCGTGTTCTTGGCCTCGAAGGCTCCGATAGGCATAGCGGCTCTCGTATAATCCAGCTTAAGCTAGCTTAATATGGGAGTCGTGGCGGCTTAAGTCAATGTCGCTGCGCTTTCGAGCGTCCGACGGTCCGCCTATATTCCTCCCATGTCACTGGCCGCCCTGCTTGCCGATATCGCCGCCTGCCGCGCCTGCGCGGGCGAGTTGCCGTATGAGCCGCGGCCCGTCACCTGGGTCGCGCCAGAAACCCGACTGCTGATTTGCGGCCAGGCGCCGGGGCGGCGTGTGCATGAGAGCGGGCTGCCGTTTGACGACGCCTCCGGCAATCGATTGCGCGATTGGCTGGGGGTGGACCGGGCGAGGTTTTACGGCGATCCGCGCATCGGCGTCGCCGCCATGGCCTTCTGCTTTCCTGGGACCAATCCGAAGGGCGGCGATTACCCCCCGCCGCCGCGTTGTGCGGCCCTGTGGCGTGCGCGTCTTCTGGCCGCCTTGCCCAAGGTTGAGCTGATCCTGACCGTGGGCAGCTACGCCCAGAAGTGGCACATGCCCCAGGCGCAGGGGCGGTCGATGACCGAAACGGTGGCCGCTTGGCGCGAGGGGCTGCCCGGGGTGATCGCCTTGCCGCATCCCTCTTGGCGCAACACGGCCTGGCTGCGCCGAAACCCCTGGTTTGAAGACGAGGTGGTTCCCTATCTGCGCGCCCGCACGGCGGCGATCCTGGCCGATTGAGCGGCTCGCGCGAACAGACGCGGCCATAGAGCGACTTGTCGATTGCGCCCGTTCGGTTCATGAGACAGCGTCAAGCCTCAACCGCGCGGAAGAACCTCATCATGTCGCTGGAACAGGAGCTGATCGACTTGGTCGCCAAGGAAGCCTTGGTGGATGTCGAGAAGCTGAAAAAGGACTCCACCCTGGAAGAGATCGGCCTGGACTCCGTTGACCTGGTCAGCGTGGTGTTCGCGGTCGAGGACAAGTATGGCGTGACCATCGGCGAGAACGACCTGGAAAAGAGCGCCACCCTCGGCCAGATGCTGGACCTGATCCAAGCCAAGATCGCAGCCAAGGCCGCTACGCAGTGACATCGCCGCCCCGGCGGATCGCCGTCACCGGCCTGGGCGCCGTCTCTTCCCTGGGCGACGACATGCCGACCACCTGGGCCGCCGCGCGCGACGGCGTCAGTGGTCTGGCCGTTGTCAGTATCGATCCCGGTCCCTATGGCCCCCCCGGCCGGGACTGGCTGGTGGGCATGGTCAAGGGCGACATGCTGGCCAAGACCGAGTCGGCGCTGGACCGGCGCATCGGCGCCTCGCTCGATCCCTTCGCGCTGTTTTCCCTGAAGGCGGCCCATGAGGCGCTCAGCGCTTCGGGTCTATTGGGTTCGCCTGCGCTGGCCAAGGCGGCGGTGGTGTTTGGTCACGGCATCGGCGGACTGACCACCCAAGAAAAGGCCTATGAGCGCTTCTTCGGCATGAAGCTGACCAAGGTGCATCCCCTGACCGTGCCTCGGGTGATGGTGTCGGCGCCGTCCAGCGCTATCGCCATGGAGTTCGGCATCAAGGGGCCGGTGTTCGCCGTGTCCAGCGCCTGCTCCTCCTCGGGACACGCCATGGCCCAGGGGGCGATGCTGATCCAGAGCGGGCGGGCTGATGTGGCCATCGTCGGCGGGGGCGAGGCTCTAATTACCGCAGCCGACATGCTCTGCTGGGAAGGCATCCAGGCCACCACGAGCACGGCGTGCCGGCCGTTTTCCGCCAACCGCGACGGCATGGTCATCGCCGAGGGCGCGGCGTCTATGATCCTGGAGGACTGGGATCACGCCGTGGCGCGCGGGGCTGTGATCCTGGCCGAGTTGAGCGGCTTCGGCATTTCCTCGGACGCCGGGCACTTGACTCAGCCCAGCCTGGACGGCGCCGTCTCGGCCATGACCCAGGCCGCCGAACAGGCCGGGGTGTTGGGCCAACCCAATATCCTGATCTGCGCCCATGGCACGGGCACGCCCCTGAACGATAAGAATGAGGCCGACGCCATCAAGGCGGTGTTCGGCGATCTGGCGTCTACTCATCCGGTGACGGCGACCAAGAGCGCCCATGGCCATCTGATCGGCGCCACCACGGCCCTACAGGCGGTGATCGGCATCGAGGCCCTACGCGCCGGTCTGGCGCCGCCGATCCTCAACTATGAAGCGCCGGACCCCGATTGCGCGGGTCTCGACCTGGTGATCGGCCAGGCGCGCCCGATTGACTGCACCGCCATGCTGGTCAATGCCTTCGCCTTCGGCGGGCTGAACACCAGCCTGGTGTTCAAGGCTGCCGGCCGGGGTTAGGATCGGGAGCCAAGGAGAGCGCCGTGAAATACCTTCACACCATGGTCCGCGTGGCCGACCTGGACGCGGCGATCAACTTTTACTGCGGCAAGCTTGGCCTGGTGCAGGTCAAGCGACGCGATAACGAAAAGGGTCGCTTCACCCTGGTGTTCCTGGCCGCGCCGGATGATGTGGACCGGGTTCAGGTCGACGCCGCGCCTCTGGTCGAGCTGACCCATAACTGGGACCCTGAGGCCTATACGGGCGGGCGCAATTTCGGCCATCTCGCCTATGAGGTCGACGACATCTACGCCACTTGTGCGCGCCTGGCCGCCGGCGGCGTGACCATCAACCGCCCGCCGCGCGACGGACACATGGCCTTCATCCGCTCTCCCGATGGGATTTCCATCGAACTGCTGCAGAAGGGCGCCGCCCTGGGGCCTCAGGAGCCGTGGGCGTCTATGGCCAATACGGGCGTCTGGTAGGGGCTTAGCGGCGCTTCTTACGGCTATGCAGGTTTGCCCCGGCGTCGGGCGGCAGCCGCCAATAGATCGCCGTCGCCCCTAAGGACGCCAAGCCGATCACGCCGAAGGGCAGGATGAAGTTTTGCGGAGCCAGCGAGGCGTAACCGTGCGGCCCGCTGATCACCTGGGACAGGTGCAAGGTCAGGCCTGCCAGGGTGATCCCCAACGCCTGAGCCAGCTGTTGCAACACCGAGCTTAGACTGGAGGCCTGGCTGACCGAGGAGTCCGGCACGTCGGCGAAGGCCAGGGTGCTGGCCGAGGTCAGGTGGTTGGAGCGGAGAAAACCGCCGAGGGCTAGAATAGCGATCATCACCACGACCGGTGTGCCGGACCGGAAAAAGCCGGTGGCGGCCACTGTGATGCCGCAGGTCACGGCGCTGAACATCAGCACGTTGCGAAAGCCGTACCGGTGCAGGAAGTACTGGGCGCCCAGGCGCGCGCTGAGCGAGCCCACCGCGCCGGTCATGGTCAGGAAGCCCGCTTGCAGAGGCGACCAGCCCAGTCCGCCCTGCAGAAGCAAGGGCAGCAAAAAGGGTAGGGCGCCGACATTCATGCGCAGCAGGGTTCCGCCGGTCTGATTGGCGCGGTAGGTGGCGATCTTGAGCAGGGACAGATCCAGCACCGGCCGCTCCGTCCGCTTGGCGTGGCGCAGATAGGCCCACCCCGCGAGGCCCGCGAAGGCCCAAACCAGCATCTGCCCGCCGGCGGGCAGCAGGTTCACCCCCACGCTTTCGGCCCCGATCATGGCCGCGCAGATGCAGGCGGCGGCCAGCAGATAGCCGAAGCTGTCAAAGCGCCCTGGGTGCGGCTGAACCCGCTTGGGCACGAACCGCCAGACCGCCAGCATGCCCAGGATGCCGATGGGGACGTTGATGTAGAAGATCCACGGCCAGTCGGCGACGGACAGGACCAGGCCCGAGAGGGGCGGGCCCAGCAGAGGTCCCAACATGCCGGGCGTGGTCAGCCAGACCATGGCCTTGACCAACTGCTCGCGCGGGTGGGACGCCACCACCATGATCCGTCCGACCGGCGCCATCATGGCCCCTCCGGCGCCTTGCAGAATGCGCGCGGCCACCAGCTCGGGGAGCGAATGGGACCAGGCGCACAGGACCGAGCCCAGCAGAAAGGTCGCCATGGCCGCCATGAACACCCGCCGAGAGCCGAAGCGGTCCGCCGCCCAGGCGGAAGCGGGAACAAAGACCGCCAGGGCCATGATGTAGGCCGTCAGGCACAGTTTCAAATGGATGGGGTCGGTGGCGAAGGCGCGCGCGAGCGTCGGCAGGGCCGTGGACAGGGCCGTGGAGTCGATCGACTGCATGAACATGGCGCTGGCCACCGACACCAGGGTCAGGCGGGACGCGAGGGTGGTCACGGAGGGCGGCGGGGCGCCCGGTTCAGGGGATTCGATTTTGGACGGGCTCACGCGGTCTTGATCGGGGTGATTTTGAATTGAATCAATCCAAAATCACCAAAAAGACGGCCGGCCTCGAGACAGGCTAAGCGGGTCGCTTGGTTCTTGGGGCGCGCGCTTTTTTGGGCCGCGCCAGGGTGGTCGCCGGACCCTCGCGCAAGGCGACGGTCCATAGGCGCGAAACGTCTGCATTGGCCCCGTGCTGAGCTTGAGGCGCCGACCGAATAGGGGCGCAAATTCCCCACGGCTGTTGCTGTTGAAGACCTGTCATCATACCCACACACCCGTCTTTTTTGTTCGACCGCAGCAGGCAATCGTCGCGTCTACCCGTCAATTGTACGCACATCTACCGCGACAAACATTTCACAAGTGTGTGGATCGCCAATGATTTTGCCCAACACCGGGGAAGCTTCGCCCGGCGTGCGCGTGGTCGCGACCCGGATCAGGTCGGGGGATTCGATCAAGCCGTTGGTGGGATCAAATTCGATCCAGCCCAGGTCGGGCAGGAACACCTCGCACCAGGCGTGGGTCGATCCCGAGCCCAGGTGATTGGCGTGCGGCGAGTTGAGGTATCCGGTCACAAACCGCGCCGCGTAGCCCAGAATCCGCAGGGTCTCGATCATCAGCCAGGCAAAATCTCGGCAAGTGCCCGCGCCGCGCTGAAGGGTTTCGGCCGGGCTCTGCACGCCTTCCTCCGGGCGTTGGCCATAGCTGAAACCGCGATGGATGGTGCCGTTCAGCCGGTTGAGGAAATCCAGCACCGGCTCGTCCGGCGGCCCCATCCTTTCGCGCACCCATTGCAGAACCCCGGGATCGGTCTCGCTGGCGGGCGCGATAAATGGCGCCAGCACAGCCCGGTCCGCCTGGGTGTAGTTGATCGGCGCCGCCGTATTCGGATCTTGCACCGCCAGGGCTACGGGCTCGGCGGGGAACCGGTCCATGACCAGGTTGCTGATGATCTCCAGCTCGTTCCTCTCGCCCTCGGGCTGATACCAGCACACGCAGTTGCCAAGGGCGTCGTAGGTCCAGGCGGTGCGTCCGGGCGGGAACAATTCCAGCGTCGCGCTGACGATCCGGCCGGCGTGACTGTCGCGCGGACGCAGCAGCATCCGATGCACGCCGAAACGCACCGGCCGGCCATAGCTGTATCGGGTCTCATGGCGGATCGACATTCGGGGCATGCGGAAGTCCTTAACGCTCCAATGCACGCTCCGTTGCGGCCAAAAGGCGGACGGTCGATGCAGGAGCAAGGTTGATGTTGCGCTGCGCTAGCCTAAGCTATGACCTTATGGCGACTCTGAGCGCCCAATTGCGAAAAGCCTGATGACAGACGCCAAAGACATATCCAGCCTCTCCTTCGAACAGTCGCTGGCGGAATTGGAAGCCATCGTGCAGGAACTGGAATCGGGTCAGGCGCCTCTGGAACAGTCGATCACCCTTTATGAACGCGGCGCCCGTTTGAAGGCTCATTGTGAAGCAAAGCTTGAAGCCGCGCGCCTGAAAGTGGACAAGATTGTGATCGGACCGCAGGGGGCGGCGGAAGCCAGCGAGCCGGCGGAATTCAACTGATATAAGCAGCGCGCTCGCCCTGGCGCGGCTGACGGTCTATAACAGGTTCAACTTCTTAGCAGTCTCGACACACATCATGCCGAAAACACCCCTGCTCGACACGGTCAAAGACCCCGCCGACACCCGCGCGTTTTCTATCGCCGAGCTCAAGGAGTTGGCGGCGGATGTCCGCGAGGAGATGATCGATGCGGTGTCCACCACCGGCGGTCACCTGGGGGCGGGCCTGGGCGTGGTCGAGCTGACGGTTGCTTTGCACCATGTATTCGAGACGCCCAAGGACATTGTGATCTGGGATGTCGGCCACCAGGCCTATCCCCACAAGATTCTGACGGGCCGCCGTGATCGCATGCGCACCCTTCGCCAAGGCGGGGGCCTGTCTGGCTTCACCAAGCGCTCGGAGAGTGAATACGATCCTTTCGGCGCCGCACACGCCTCGACGTCGATTTCAGCCGCCCTGGGCTTCTGCGCCGCGCGCGACCATCAAGGTAAAAGCAACAAGGTCATCGCCGTGATCGGCGACGGCGCCATGAGCGCGGGCATGGCCTATGAGGCGATGAACAACGCGGCCCACACCACCGGCCAGCTGATCGTCGTGCTGAACGACAACGACATGTCCATCGCGCCGCCGGTCGGCGGGATGAGCGCCTATCTGGCGCGGCTGGTGTCGGGCGGGGCCTATCAGACCCTGCGCAAGGTCGGCAAAACCATGGTGGATGTGCTGCCCAAGCCCATGCGCGAAGTGGCGCGCAAGGCCGAGGAATACGCCCGCGGCCTGGCCACCGGCGGCACGCTGTTTGAGGAACTGGGCTTCTACTATGTCGGTCCGGTCGACGGTCACAACCTCGACCACCTGGTGCCGATCCTGCGCAATGTACGCGACATCGACGACCGGCCCGTGCTGGTCCACGTCGTCACCCAGAAGGGCAAGGGCTACGCCCCGGCCGAAAGCGCGGCGGACAAGTATCACGGGGTGGTCAAGTTCGACGTGGTCACCGGCAAGCAGGCCAAGGCGGTCAGCAATGCGCCCAGCTACACCAAGGTTTTCGCCGAGGCCCTGATCAAGGAAGCCGAACGCGACGACAAGATCATCGCCATCAGCGCGGCCATGCCCTCAGGTACGGGGCTGGATCTATTCGGCAAGCGCTTCCCGGACCGAACCTACGACGTCGGCATTGCTGAACAGCATGCTGTGACCTTTGCCGCGGGCATGGCGGCGGACGGGATGAAGCCGTTCTGCGCCATCTATTCCACCTTCCTGCAGCGCGGCTACGATCAGGTCGTCCACGACGTCGCCATCCAGAAGCTGCCCGTGCGCTTCGCCATCGACCGGGCGGGTCTGGTGGGCGCGGACGGCGCGACGCACGCCGGCTCATTCGATATCGGCTATCTCGGCGCCTTGCCCGACTTCGTACTGATGGCGGCGGCCGATGAGGCCGAATTGACGCGCATGGTGGCAACATCGGCGGCGATCGACGACCGCCCCAGCGCCTTCCGCTATCCCCGCGGCGAAGGCGTGGGCATAGACATTCCCGATCCGGCCGAACCGCTTGAAATCGGCAAGGGCCGCATCGTGCGCGAAGGCTCCGCCGTGGCGATCCTGTCCTACGGCACGCGCCTGGGCGAGGCGCTCAAGGCGGCTGATCGACTGGCCGCTCACGGCTTCTCGGCCACGGTCGCCGACGCCCGCTTCGCCAAGCCGCTGGACCTTGACCTGATCCTCAGGCTAGCGCGCGAGCATGAGGCCCTGGTTATCGTGGAGGAAGGCGCCATCGGCGGCTTTGGCGGTTTCGTCTTGCACGCCCTGGCCACCCACGGCGCCCTAGACAAGGGCCTGAAGGTTCGCAGCCTGGTCCTCCCGGACATTTTCCAGGATCATGACAAGCCCGAGATCATGTACGCCGACGCCGGCTTGGACGTTACCGGCATCACCCGCACGGCGCTGGAAGCCCTGAACGGCGAGGAAGCTGCGGCTAAGCTGATGGCGGCCGGCGGCTGATCGCAGTCGACATTCGGAGCGGAGGAATTCCCAAATTCCGTCTTCCTCGGAAAGCGCGTATCGCTTATCCGAGGACCCAGCTGCTCCAGGCTGTCGGCTGCGCCAAGGATCAGACGCCGCGCGTCAACGTCTTCGCTGCTGGGTCCTTGTATCTTGGCTGAGCCTCAGTTGAGATATGGAACTGCGGCGGCGGACGGGGGACCGCTGGGTCCTGGGTCGTTAGAGGCCGCGCCCGAGCCAGGCTCCCCGTCCGCCTATCCATTGAACCC
>CAYVHP010000008.1:0-30432 GCA_964451265.1 uncultured Caulobacteraceae bacterium
CAAGATTCCCTCGATGAAGACCACTGAGCTGGCCTTCGCCATCGCCCCCAACCTGCCGCACAAGATGGTGGGCATTCGGCCGGGCGAGAAGCTGCACGAGGTGATGGTGCCCGAAGACGACGCCCGCTCCACCGTGGAGCTGGCCGACCGCTATGTCATCCTGCCCGACGCCTATGCCGCCCGCCGCAAGCTTTACCTTGAAGGCGGCGGCAAACCGGCGGCGGAAGGCTTCTCCTACGCCTCCGACCGCAACCCCGAAGGCCTGGACGCCCGCGGGCTGCAACTGCTACTGGCGCAGGCGATGAAGGGGTGAGCGCCCCGCCGGGATGAGCCGCCGTGCAGGTCGAACGTTTTGATCTTGAAGGGCCGGCGCTGCTGACGCCCTCACGCCATGGGGATGCGCGAGGCTATTTCTCGGAAACCTGGCGGCAGGATGCCTTCGAAAGGGCGGTGGGACCGACCACCTTTGTGCAGGACAATCACTCGCGGTCCACCCAGCGCGGGGTTATTCGCGGACTGCACTACCAATCGCCGCCCCATGCCCAGGGCAAGCTGGTGCGGGTTACGCGCGGGGCGGTGTTTGACGTGGCGGTGGATATCCGCCACGGCTCGCCCACCTTCGGCCGCCACCTTGCCGTCGAACTGAGCGAGGACAACGGGCGCCAGCTGTGGATTCCCCCCGGCTTCCTGCACGGCTTTTGCACCCTGAGCGAGGACGTGGAGTTCCTCTACAAAGTCACGGCCTATTATTCGCGCGAGCATGACGGCGGGGTGCGCCCGACCGATCCTGACCTGGGGATCGACTGGCCGCTGAGCGGCGGCGAGCCTCTGATTTCGGACAAGGACCGCGCCGCGCCCCGGCTGAGGGACCTACCGGCGATCTTCCGCCTCTAACCCAGTTGCTTGGCCAAGGCCTCGATTACCGTCGAGGTCTCGATATTTGCGATGGGTCGGGCTGTCCGGACGATGGCGACCCCATCTTCACGCTTCCATGGCCCGCTAAACGGCATCTGGTTCTCGAAATGGCGGTATTGTCCCAGCAGGACCACCGATGGCAGGGCCAAGGCGTTGGCCAGGTGGGCAAAGCCGCTGTCGCCGCCCAAAAAGGCCTTGGCCTGCGCCAGCACGGCCGTCTGACGCGATAGGGGCAAGGCGCCGCCCAGGGGCCGAGTCCGCGCCGTTGGCTGCAGAACCGGCTCAAGCCCCAGTTCCAGAACGCTGAAGGGCGTATTGGCCAGCACCCAATCGGCTACGGCTCGGAACCGCTCCGCCGGCCACAATCGGCCCGCGTCGGCGGCCGCCCCGCAGTGAAAGGCGACAAAACCGCTCGCCAAGCCGGCCTCGGCGATCCAATTGTGGGCATCGAAAGTGGGGTCGGCCCAGGCCTTGGGCCGCTCATCCAGCGGAACGCCAAGACCAAGCAGGGAAAACACCTCGAGCAGCGAGCCGTGGTCGAAGTAGCTGTCCATGTCGATGCCGAAGGGATTGCGGTTGCGCAGCGCCGGCCCGCCAAACCAGGAGCAATGGACGCCGTCGACGTTGAGGCGCGTCTTGGCAGTCCCCGGCGTCAGGGCGTCCAGCGCCATCCACTCGGTCAGGCAGGTGATTTCCAGCACATCGTCGATATTGGGATTGTGCCGGACCAGATCGGCGAAGGGGCGGCCGATCACCCAAACGAGGTAATCCCCGTCATTGCGGCACAAGGCCCGGGCGATCGGTTCGGCCGCGACCACATCGCCCATGCGTTCAGGCAAAACGATCAGCCGCAAGGTCTGGCCCCGGGCCCGCGCCTTGGCCTGCAGGGCTTTTAGGCGCCGGAATGAGCCCGGCAAGGACGCGAGCAGGGCGCCCGCCCGCCGGGCGGACTGGACGGTGAACAGCTTGCCCAGCTTGCGGGCGACGACGCCGGGCTCCATCTCAGGGCTCCGTGATGTCGTGACCGAGCCAAGCGCGCGCCTGACGGCCGACAGCCACCGGATCGAGCTTGAGGGCGATGGCGGCCCGGGCTCTATCTCCGAGTTCGCGCCGCCGGTCCGGATCGCTCAACAGGACCCTAAGTTTGGCGGCGGCGTCATCGATATCGGGCTCGGCCCATAGACCCCCCCGGTAAAATCCCTGTCGGTCGCGCACGGGGACAAGGGCGTAGTCGACCAGGACGCTGTCGTTCGGGGTCATGAAATCCAGATTGCCCGACCAACCGGTGGCCAGCACCGGCTTTCCCGCCGCCATGGCTTGCGCCAGCACCAGGCCAAACCCCTCGGAGCGATGCAGGGAGAGCACCACATCGGCCTGGGCGTTCAAGTCGGCCATCTGCTCGGCGGTGAGCCAGTCGCTGATCATGCGCACATCCGGAGCGTCGCCGATCTCGGCCCTCAGCTCGGCCATCAATTCGGGCGCCGTGGCGGCCCCGCCAATCTTACAGACCAGCTGGGCCTGTCCCGCCTCGTTAGCACGGCGAAAGGCGCGCACGGCGGCGATGGGGTTCTTGCGCACAAACCCCGAGCCCGCGTCGAACACCATGAGCACCGTGGTCCTGCCGCCGCCATTGGCCGAGGCCCGTTCAGGCTGGGCCGGCGGCAAGGCGAGGGCATGAGGCAAAACCCGCACGGGCAGACCAGCAGGCGCGATCCGGGCCACGGCGTCGGCTACGAAATGGCTGCAGGCCCACACCTCGTCTACGTAGCGCATGCCCGCTCGCCAGCTGCGCGGCGCGGTTTGCAGCTCCCACGCCCATGCGCCGACGCAAAACCGCCCCCGGAACGGCGCAGCGCCGACCATGGCCACCAGCTGCACCAGCTCCAACGGATTGAGAAAGATCACCAGGGCGGCGGCTTGCTCGGGTGCGGTGGTCGGATAAGGATCGCCCAACGGGACAGGATGGCCGAAAAGCGCGCTGATGTCCCAATCGACCACCTCCGCCCCGGCCGCGCGCATGGCGGCAGAGCAGGCGCGCGCCGCTTCGCCGATGCCGAGCATCGAGCCGTGAAAGCCCACCACGCAAATAGCGCCCGATTGCGGAGCGCATGGCTCGCGCCCCCGGCCAAATTTCGCCCAGGCGACCCACCGGAAAGCCGTCCACATTGAACGCCGCAGACGGCGGCGCGCCTTTGGGCCGACCGGTAGTGTCCGGCTCAAGCGCCTTAGGCCGTCGAGGAGACTCACGGGCGGCCTGCCGTCAGGCGGAGCGCGCTTTCGTCCTCAAGGTCCAGACCCGCTGGATAGAAAGGATCGACGCTGAAAATGTTAGCCCAGCGCCCCATGAACAGCGCCTTTTCGCGATATCTTTGCGCAAGCATGCCTTGGTCCGTGCCGGCTTGGTCCAGGGACACCGATTCCATGTGGATCAGGACCGATTTGGGCTCGAATATATTGCGTAGGCCGAGCTGGTAGAGCTTCAGGCAATAGTCGATGTCTTGGAACGATATGGCCAATTGCGCATCAAAGCCGCCCACCTGCTCGAACGCCTGTCGCTGGGTGAGCAAAACGGCCCCAGTCAGGCTGGACACTTCGCGCGCCGCCGCAGCCAAGCCCATGGGATCATCCCGCGGGAGGGCCGCGCCACGCAGAACGTGTCCGACGCCCGATGGAAATCTAAGATAAATCCCAGCGTGTTGAACTCTTTCGTTGGGATAAAGCAGAAGTGGCCCCACGGCGCCGGCGCCGGGGATCATCAGCTGATCCGTCAGCGCTCCAAGCCAGTCGTCGCTGACCGGCGCGATGTCGTCATTGACGAACAAGAGGGGCCCCCGGCCCCGCGACTGCCGCACGCCCGTATTGCACAGGTGCGAGAAGTTAAACGGCGCGTCGTTGCGGATGACCTGAATGCGCGGATCCTGCGCTAGGTCTGACAGCGTCTGCAGAGCATAGGGATTAGTCGTGCCGTTGGACAGGATCACAACCTCGCCAACCTGGTCCTTGCCCAGCGCCAGCAATTGGCGAACCAGTTGGCGCGTTAGATGCCCTTTGTCGCGTGTGCAGATGATCGCGGACGCCGGTTCGGACTGGCCTGAGCCCTTGCGCCGGCGAGTCGGCGCCACCGGGGGCTGCAAAAATTGGCCAAGCTGCTCATCGCAGATCATGGCCTCCACAAGCGGGCGGCCGATGTGGCGCCAACCTGTCCGGACCTCAGCGACAGACCGGCCGGCGCACCAGCCGAGGATTGCCTCGCGCGGCGTCGCCTGCGTGGCGCCGAGCAGGGCCGAACCTTTTACCGCCGCTCGGGAGAAGATGTAATCGCGGGCCGCCAACAACGGAGGATTCGCGCCCGGCATGAGGATGGGCCGAACCCGCTCGTCACTACGGCGGAACAGGTCAAAGGTAATGATTGCCGCCGCAGCGTCGCCGGCGGCCTCACGCAGGCAGCGGAGGAAATCCAGGCCTGGTACGTCGCCAGCCCTTAGAAAGGCATAGAACGTAGCCGCCGCCGGAACCCATTCGTCCGTCTCGATCACCACATGGTCAGCGCCCATGGCTTGGATAGCCTGTCGCGTACGTCTCAGGGCTTCGGGCGGCGCGGATGAAACATCGATCACGAAGACAAAGGATGCGCTCGAGCCGGTGGGCGCGGGGGAAAGCGGCCTGGAGGGGGAGCGGGCGAACCAGCGCGCCCAGGCGATGGCCGACACCGTTCCCATGCCGTCAATCTGCGGAGGCCAGCGCCGGTCGACCCCGCCAGGGCCCTTAGGCGGGACTTGGACCGCCGATAAAAACGGCTGATCGCCCGCCGCGAGCGTCAGGGTCTTGCCCAGGCCCAGACCAAACAGAGCTCGAAAGGCAATCGACGCCAAGTTCGGCAAGCCATGCCGATCGATGGCGGCGCGCGCCCTGCGAATTGCCTTGCCCAGTCTCACCTTGCTCCGATCTGCCGCTATGGCGGTCGACTTATTCACGAGGCCGGCCCGTCTCGCAGAAATCTGTCGAGACAATCACCTTAAGTTGGGTTTGAACGATGGACAGGCCCGGCGTCAATGTGATGCCTCCCTCGTATGATTCATTCGACCACAGCCAGATCAACGCTACGTTGGCGCTCGCCTTGGAACGACCGTGCCGTCACGCACGCACAATCGCCGGCTTTTTGTTGGGTCAATGTGCGCGGCCCGGCACTGGCGCGAATTGGACACACCTCGAATTCGGCCCGCTTCACCCGAGAACTGGCGGCAACGCCCCGCGAAATTTGAAATGAAACAGCATTTTTAACTTAGGCCCGCCCGATGACGTAGACGCCGTTGCGACGACGCGCGTAGGATATAAATGTTCCCTCCGGAACGACCCGGTAGGCCGATCTCCCCGGCCCTAAATAAAAGCGACTCCGCCGGACGCCCTGCTGCGCACTTCTGAGGAAATCCAATTGAAGCGAATTGTTGATTAGAATAACAACCACAATTTTCTTATTGTTAATCCAAACAACAAATTGATCCCTTAAGGACAGATCGATGTCAAATCGACCAACCATTACGCTTTCCCATGGCGGGCATACCGGTGATATTATATACGGTATGGCATATGCGAAAGCAATACAGCAAAGCAAAAACCATTTTGCTGATATTTATATTTCTAACAACAGAAGAGCTAGTATTCGAGAGGGAATGTGGCACCCAAACGGCACAAAGTACAATATGACGGAGGCGGCTTTCAATTACGTTGCCCCGCTGTTGCGAAATGAGGAATGGGTCACGGGGGTTCAATTTATTGCCGATGAAAATATGGGTGATGCCATTCCTCTTGATGATTGGCGCAGATTTGAGGGTTTGTTGAACTCAGCGGCAGGTAATATCGCGGTTTATGCGCGGAAAGTAAGTGGCTTACCTGTTGACGTTGAAAATCCATGGCTGACCATCCCCCTTCACCCTGAGATCGGAAAAGTTGTTTGCGCATTTTCAACGCGCTACAGAAATACAGCCATCGACTATAGTGTTTTATCCCATGCTAACGACGTTGTTTTTATTGGATTGGACAACGAGTTCGAGAATTTCAAGCAAATTAGTGGTCTCCACAATTTGCGCCGCGCCATTGTTGGAGACGCGCTGGAAACTGCGAATGAAATTGCATCAGCCCATCTTTTTTTGGGAAATCAAAGCTCGTCGTTTGCTATCGCCGAGGCTATCAAAGTAAAACGCGCGCTGGAATGCTTTGAGCCCGCGCCGAATGTCATACCATGTGGACCATTTGCCGCCGATTACATTACAAATCACGCACTCCAAACAATATTGAAAAGGGAGGGATTGTTGCACAGTTTATCAATCCGCGGCTCCGATCTGCCCGGATTCCAACTGGACACAGCATTCAGCGGCGCCCAGAATTCAGAAAAGCGGAAGTGGCGTCTCTTGCGGCGCAAATCTGTCTTGCTGTTGGAGCTGTTCATTGGCGACCGGGTTCACGCGCTTGTGCCGGCGATCAAGGGCTTCTTCCGTCGCATCGCGGGGTCCGCCGCGGCGCACGAGCGGTAGCCGAAGCGCCTCGGCCCCACGGCCTGCTAGGCTGACGACGCGGCGGCCATTTGCTAACCGGCGAATGGGGAGTGCGACCCTCAGCCTCGCCGGGACGAGCCGCCAGCCGCCGCAGTTACAACTGGAGTTTGCCCTCCGTCGAGCCTATGCCTTGACTGCTCGCCGCCCGCTTCACCGGAAGGTTGCAATTCTGATCGTCCGACAGGTTTCGCATAGCATGTCGAAATAGGAAAGTTTTGAGTTGACCGAAAAATTTTGCGTCATGTTGATGGGCGGCGCCAAGCGTATTACGCTTGTAGAACAGATGAAGATTATCGCTGGCGAGCATCTTCACCTTTCATTCTGCTCAGTCGAGAAGGATGAATCCTTCTACCCAATATCGTCGTTGGCAAGAGTTTTTCGGGCGCCGGTTTTTAATACACCCGCCTTTTCTGACTTTCTTTTGGAGAGAATTAAGGTCGGCAATCTTCTGCCCGTGGCGTGCATGGACGCGGCCGTTCCCTCTATCGCCGCCCTGCGAAATCGCCAAGTGGGCGCCGCAAAGGTCATCAGCTGCACCGTCGACGGCGCCAACGTGGCGTTGAACAAGGCGAAAATGGCTGAATTCTGCGCCCAACACGCGATTCCTCACCCGACCGCGTATCATTCGAAGGCCGAGATTTCCGGGCGCGTGATCGCAAAGCCACTGGAGGGGTTTGGCGGCAAGGGAATTCATATCATAGAGCGATTCAAGGCCGCTGACGAAGACCTGTTCGCCACACATATTATCCAGGATTTCGTGCCGGGCCCCGAAACAACGCACGACCTTTACGTCGATCAGGCCGGAGGCGTCATATCCTGCTCCAGAGATCGTTTGGCGGTGATTGACGGAGAAGTCGACCATTGTATCGTCCGCGCGACACGACCCGACGAGATGGAGATTTTTCGCAAGGTCGCGAACAGTGGGCTGTTTCAGGGCCCCTTAACGGTACAAACCATACGCGCCGAAGCAGGCCCTGTTCTGATTGAAATAAACGCCCGGCTGGGCGGTGGCGTAACGGCGTCAATCGCCGCCGGTTTTCCGGTTTTGGAGACTCTCTTCTACGAGGCCTTCGGCGCCGTGATAGCTCATAGAGTATTTCGTCCACTGGAAATGAAGCGAGCGCGACGTGACTTTTACAGATTCCTTAATGCAGATTAGAAACAAAGTTATCGCCATAGATATTGATGGGACGATCTGCACCGAAGAAAGAACATTCGATCGCCCCCTGGCCAAACCGCTGGACGGCGCGAGAGAGGCCCTTCAATTGCTGAAGGACAATGGCAACACCATTATCCTTTGGAGCGCGCGGGGATGGGAGCAATATCGGATCACAAAGGACTGGTTAGACAAATATAATTTTCCTTATGATCAGATTTTGCTCGGGAAGCCACAAGTATCAATTATTATTGACGATCGAGCACGTCAATTCACGGCCTGGGACACCCTACGGCTATAGCTTTCTACGGCTTTTTGACAATTAATTATAACGCCGATAGCGCCGAATATAGGGTAGGATAGTTTCGCATGGCTGAATGTCGGATCGCCGTAATCTTGCCCGGCCGCTATAAAATCAGCGGCGGGATGGCCCGAACGGCGGTCATGCTCTGCAATGCCTTGCTGAAAACTACGCCCGGCCTGCAAGTTGTTTTGGGCGCCGCAGTGTCCTGGGATGACGCCTGCCCGCTTGTGGACCCTGATCTGCGCGACCGCCTTCAGGTTGTCGACGTGCAATGGAACGCAGTGACGGGCGCGGACGGCATCACTTGGATTCGACCACAAAGCTATACCGGCTACGACTTTATGGACTGTGCCGCCTGGATTCTGTGGCACGCGCACCCTGACGGGGCGCTGGCTCCCCTGAAGCCCTATGCTGTGTTTTGCGCGGACCTGCTGGCGCGGATCGCCCCAAGAGCGTTGGACCTAACGCCCAATCAGGACCACCCACAATGGAGCGGCTTGCTCAATTGTTTCCTGACCTACCGCGGCGCGAATCTGGTCTTCGCCACCACCCCCCGGACCCTGGAAGACGTTGTCAGTTATGCCGGGGTGCCGAGAAGCAGAACCGCGCTAGCGCCGCAATTTGCTCCCAGTGGCGCCGAACAAGAAGAAGAGGGCAATAATCCGTCGCCATTCAATGAATACTTTTTGTGGACATCCAATGATACTGCCCACAAAAATCACCTTCGAGCCTTTAAAGTCCTTGATACGTATTATAGCCGGTATAAAAAAGAAGCGATACCAGTCGTCCTGACGGGCGGGGGCACCAGCTTTTTTAGCCCGAATGCGCCGGTATCGCATCACCTCTACCACAATGAGGTGCGCGAGTACCTGAAAGGGCGAGATCACATATTAGACAATGTCTATTTCGCTGAAACCTTAAAGCGTTCAGAGTATAATGCCGCTCTTAAGGGTGCATTTTTTCTCTGGCATAATGTTATATATGACAACGGTACGGCTGCTTTATTTGAGGCTGCTGAATTCGGGGTGCCCAGCCTTGTATCTGACTACCCGCAGGTGCGCTATTTCGACGAAAAATATGGCACCCGGGCCACATTTTTTTCGCCATTCGATATCGAAGGCGGGGCGGACGCGCTAATTGCTATGACGAGGGCGCATAAGAATAATGCGGTCGGTCCTGTCTCTATAGACTATGAGCAAGAAAATGCCCTTTTCCATGATTGGGCGAGAGATCTGTGCCGCTTCCTAACCAGGAAGGTCGATCAAGGCGATTCCGAGGAAACGTTGTTGGGTCAGGCCGGCGTGAAACACAAAGAGGTCAATTACCTCGGAGAATCGCCGTCTATAGTCTGGGGGCCCATGGCTCAATACGCGGCGGACTTTCCGTGGCAAGATGCGCTTGTGATTGTTGTGGTCCTCCGCACATCTGATAGCTCTAAAGTTGAGGGCCTAATTGATCTGTTGGAGCTATCCTTACGACAGGAATATGTGAGCTTTAAGGCGCTATTTCTGCTGCCCGATGACGCCGAATACCGGGATGCGCTGGCGAGCCAAATCAAGGCCCGCGCCTTGGCGTTCGATTTCATCCTCGCCGGCTCAAGCCACTCCACTAATGACATCAACCGGGCCATCTCAATAGCGCAACTCTGCCTGGTCGATGATGCGGAATTCAAGTGGGCGGGTGGTCGTCCATCGAGTTGTGAGTTTGTTCCTTTGGCGGCCGGGTCCGAGGCGCTCTTAGCTAGATTGAACGATCATTATGCCATTCACCAGCAGCGGGCCGTCCGCAACTGTTCGAAGCCTTATGCATTTCCACAGGTTGATTCATCGAGCCGCCAGCGGATTTCGCTCGTCCCGCCTTTGTGTCATCCCCTTTCGGAATTGGATTTCCAGAAGGGCGGGTTTGATATTTATTTAAAGTCTGGCTTTTTCGGACTTGAGGGAAGCGTCCGCCATGTGGGTCCCTCTGCCTCGATCGTGATCTCGTCAGCCCGTCTCACGGAAAGAGACGGGGAGCAGTACATTAAGAAAAATGCCGCGCGTCCGCTCGTGGCAAAGCAATACTTCTACGTGGACGCCGAGTGTAATTTTGATTTTCTTGAAAATAAAGTCGAACAGCCCCGCCTTGTCGTTCAAATCAATGGATCGAAAGCCGGCGCGATTCGCTTGAAGCGCGGACGCGCGGTCTATTCGTTTCGGGTACATCGGCGCCTCTTGGCTTACGAGGGCCTGAACAGCATCCAAATAAACGGTAACTTTTCTTTCAAGGCTGGCGGGCCGGGCTCCCACGACGACCGCATAATTTCATGGACGGCCCATTCCTGCGGCCTTCGAACGGCCAATCCTGAAGCATCGTACAGCCACAGCTTGAGCCGCCGTCTGGCGCGGCGTTGGGAGCGGGAGCGGGCCCAACTGGGCGCCGCCGCACGCGCTCTGGGGCGACGGTTGGCGAGATAGACTGGGCGGGAGCGCGTTGACATCGCTTTTCCCCGCACTAAACGTGGCCCATGGCGCAAACGCATCAGCGGCGTGGCCATCGGCCGCCGGACCTAGCCAAGCTAGGCCCTTCCTTCCGCGAGAAACACGGGGCCGCAGGACAGAACGGACCACTGGCAAGCGTTTTGATGACATAGCTCGACCGCTCTCGCAGCGCAAAACGGTTTAGCATGCAAGTCCGCACGCATCCTCTAGGAACGACTCAGAGATATCGATGAAAAAGGCACTAATAACCGGCATAACGGGCCAAGATGGCGCATATCTTTCCGAGCTTCTTCTCCAGAAAGGTTATGAGGTTCACGGTATTCGGCGACGCTCATCTCTATTCAACACAGAGCGTATTGATCACCTTTATCATGACGTGCATGAAGCGGGATCTAGACTGATTTTACATTACGGAGATCTTACCGACTCATCGGTTCTGATTAGACTGGTCAAGGAAATCGCCCCTGACGAAATCTACAATCTGGGCGCGCAAAGCCACGTCGCGGTGTCGTTCATCGAGCCGGAATATACGGCCAATGTCGATGGTCTCGGCACACTACGATTGCTAGAGGCGATCCGCATCGCCGGCCTGGGGGATAAGACTCGATTTTACCAGGCTTCGACCTCGGAACTTTTTGGACTTGTACAGGAAGTCCCACAACGCGAGAGCACCCCGTTCTATCCGCGATCGCCCTACGCCGTCGCTAAGCTCTATAGCCACTGGATCACTGTCAATTATCGTGAAGCTTTCGGGTTTTATGCCTGTAACGGAATTCTCTTCAATCATGAATCGCCGATCCGGGGGGAAACGTTCGTAACGCGAAAAATTACGCGCGGCCTCGCAAGAATTAAGCTTGGCCTGCAGGATAAACTTTATATTGGCAACCTGCATGCCCTCCGTGACTGGGGACATGCCCGGGATTACGTCGAAATGCAGTGGCTTATGCTTCAGCAGGATGCGCCGGAAGATTTCGTTATCGCGACAGGGGAGCAGCATTCCGTGCGCGAGTTTATCGAGCTGGCGGCGGCTGAATTGGCAATGGGCGTTCGCTGGGAAGGTGAGGGCGACACTGAAAAGGGCTACGACGTGGCGAGCGGCAAACTCATCATCGCCGTCGATCCCCGCTATTACAGGCCTTCGGAGGTCGAAACCCTGCTCGGCGACCCATCAAAAGCCCGCACGAAGCTAAACTGGAGCCCAAAAACGAGCTTCATTGACCTCGTCCGTGAAATGGCCGGCGAGGATCTCCGCCAAGCCGAGCGCGATCACTTGGTCAGGCAACACGGGTACAAATACTATAAATACAATGAATAGCGGAAATTCAATGATACCTGTTTACCAACCATACTTTGTTGGAAATGAAAAAAAATACGTGAATGACTGCCTCGATGCTGGCTGGATTTCATCCCGAGGTGAATATATCGGTAAGTTTGAGGGGGCTTTTTGTCAGTTCACGGGGGCTGAATACGCAACGAGCGTGTCAAATGGGACCGTCGCGATCCATCTTGCGTTAGAGGCCATCGGAATTAGGCCGGGCGATGAGATCATTTTACCGACATTCACTTACGTCGCCTCAGTAAATCCTATCCTTCAGATCGGGGCGACGCCCGTCTATGCCGACTCCAGTGAACATTCGTGGCAGATTGATCCGGACGACATCAGGCGGCGCATTACCCCCCGCACCAGGGCGGTGCTGATCGCGCACCTCTATGGTCTGCCCTGCGACATGGATCCAATCCTGGAAATCTGCCGCGCGCACGACTTGCTGCTCATCGAGGACGCTGCGGAGGGATTCGGGACGTTCTACAAGGGGCGTCATGTCGGCACTTTCGGCGATGTGGGCGCCTTCAGCTTCTTCGGCAATAAAACCATTACGACCGGCGAAGGCGGAATGGTGACGATGAAGGACTCCGCCGTCGCCGAGCGCGCGCGCCATCTGAAGAATCAGGGCGTTTCTCCCGTCCGTGAATATTGGCACGACGCGGTTGCTTTCAATTATCGCATGACCAACATCTGTGCGGCGATCGGTTTGGCTCAGTTGGAGGGCGCGTCGGAAATCCTCAAACGCAAGCGTGACATCGCTGGTTGGTACCGTGAGGGCCTGAAAGCGCTGCCGTTGACCTTTCTCGACCAGCTACCGGAAACAGTTCACTCCTACTGGATGTGTTCAATCGCGCTCCATGACGCGACGAAACGCCAGGCGCTTCGTGATTTCCTTCTGGCCCGTGGCGTGGAAACGCGCCCCGCCTTCCATCCCCTGCACACCTTGCCGCACTGTGCCAGTGATGGACATTTTCCCGTCGCCGAAAAGCTTTCGAAATCGGCGATGAATCTGCCCAGCTATCCAGCCCTGCAACAGGAGCAGGTCGACTATATCTGCACGCTTATTTCCGAATTCCTGGGTTAAAGGCGCTTGTAGGCTGGCCAGACTCTGAAGTTAGGCTGCCCACAAGGCCGCCCCGGCGCCCAATGCTGGTTGTGGGGGAAATTATGCGTAGTCAGGTGACTGCAAACGGCGTGGGGGCCAATCCCCGGCGCTCTCGGCTGGCCTCCCTCAGCGGCGACCACCAGCTTTCATTGGCCAGATACCAGTCGATCGTACTGCTCAGGCCTTGATCGAAGCTGTAGGCTGGCCGCCAACCGAGCGCGCGTTCGATCTTGCCCGCATCGATGGCGTAGCGCTGGTCGTGGCCCGGTCGATCAGTGACGAAATGGACCAGATCGCGCCGCGCCCTCCCTCCGGGCAACGGGATAAGACTGTCTAGGCGGTCACAGATGAGGTGCACGATGTCGATGTTCTTCACCTCGTTGTGCCCGCCGATATTGTAGCTCTCGCCCAGCACGCCTTTGTTGCACACCAGCCATAGGGCGTGCGCGTGATCGTCAACATGCAGCCAGTCGCGCACATTCGTCCCGTCGCCGTAGACCGGCAGGGCGTCTCCGGCCATGGCATTGAGAATCATCAAGGGGATCAGCTTCTCCGGAAACTGATAGGGGCCATAGTTATTGGAGCAGTTCGATAACACCACAGGCAGGCCGAAGGTGTGGGCCCAAGCGCGAACAAGGTGATCGGATCCCGCTTTGGTCGCCGAATAGGGTGAGCGTGGGTCATAGGGCGTCTGTTCAGTGAACAGGCCCTGCGCCCCTAACGAGCCGAACACCTCGTCCGTCGACACATGATGGAATCGAAAGTCGTCCTTGGCCGAACCGGCTAGCGATGACCAGTATTGGGCCGCCGCCTGGAGCAAGGTTGCTGTACCCACCAGATTTGTCTGTACGAACGCCATAGGGCCCTCGATGGACCGGTCAACGTGGGATTCCGCAGCGAGATGGATAATCCGGTCAGGCCGAGTTTGGGCGATGATCTGGGCCATTTCGTCAGCGTTGCAGATGTCGGCCTTGAAAAATCTGTACCGGGGCGACCGAGCCTCATCGCGTAGATTGTGGAGGTTGGCCGCATAGGTCAGCTTGTCGACATTGACAATCTCGGCGTCGGTTTCCCGAACGAGAAACCGGATCAGCGCGGATCCGATAAATCCCGCCCCGCCGGTCACCAGGACGGATTTTGCCATTGGAGCGCCCATGTCTATTGGCCAGTAAGGTCAAACGGTCTCGTTCAGCAGGCCTTGCAGATACCTGCAGTATTCGGAGTTGGGCAACCGTTCGATTTGGGCTTCCAGCTCCGCGCGGCCGATCCAGCCGTTGCGCAAACCAATTTCTTCGGGACACGCCACCTTGAGACCCTGACGATGCTCGATGGTTTGCACGAACTGCGCCGCTTCAAGCAGAGAATCGGGCGTGCCAGTGTCGAGCCAGGCATAGCCGCGCCCGAGTTTTTCTACGGCCAGCTGACCCAGCTCCATATAGCGGCGGTTAACGTCAGTGATCTCCAGCTCGCCTCTGGCCGAGGGCTTCAGTCGGGCTGCAATGTCAACCACCTGGGGATCGTAGAAATACAGACCGGTGACCGCAATATTGGACCGGGGGGAGGAGGGCTTCTCCTCCAGCGACAAGGCTGCGCCTTGCGCATCCATCTCAATCACCCCGTACCGCTGCGGGTCGGCCACCTGATAGCCGAATACAGTGGCGCCGACCTGGCGTGACGCCGCGCGCCTCAAGGCGTCTTCGAGGCCGTGTCCGTAGAAGATATTGTCACCCAGGACCAAGCAACTGCAGTCGCCTTGCAAAAAATCGGCGGCGATCAGGAAGGCTTGGGCAATCCCCTGAGGCTTTGGCTGCACCGCGTAGTTCAGCCTCGCCCCCCACTGGGCGCCGTCCCCCAACATCGACTGAAGCAACGGCGTGTGCTCAGGGGTCGATATGACCAGGATGTCTTGTATCCCCGCGAGCATAAGCGTCGATAGCGGGTAGTACAGCATGGGTTTGTCGTAGACCGGCAGCATCTGCTTTGACAGCGCACCGGTCAGCGGATGCAATCGCGTCCCGCTTCCGCCCGCCAGTAGAATGCCTTTCACGTGCGCCGCCCTCCGCTTTGGTCGCCCTGTTAGCCGCTGTTGGCCGCACGGTGAACCCTTATTGAGCGCCAGCGCCTAGGCAATGGATGGTTGCCCATCCGCCGGCTCGCGCATCACATCGTCGAACCCGGCGCCGGTCGAGCCATCAGTTCATCCATCTGATCGATATCGACAACCTCTGAGGACTGCCCGTGGTCCATGCGCATGACCTTGTTGCAGATGGACCGGATGAGGGTGGGTTCGTGCGAGGCAATCACCAGGATGTGGGCCCGTTCCAGCAACGAAGTTAGCCGTTCCTGCGCTTGCTGGCGAAATCCGGCATCGCCGACGGCGATCCATTCGTCCATCAGAAGGATTTCGGCCTCCACCGAGGTGGCGGCCGCGAACGCCAGGCGCGCCTGCATCCCCGATGAATAGGTTTTCATGGGCATGGCGAGAAACGGGCCTAGGCCGCTGAAATCGGCGATTTCTTCGGTCTTTGCCTTGATTTCCTTGGAGGAAAGACCCGCCACGAGCCCGCGTAGGCGTATGTTTTCCAAGCCGGTGGCGGATGGATCGACCCCCATGCTGAGGTCGAGTAGCGACGCGACACGCCCGTCAACCTCGACCTCGCCCTTATCGGGGGCGTAGGCGCCCGCTAAGCAGCGCAATAAAGTCGTCTTTCCCGAGCCGTTAGCCCCGATCAATCCCAGCCGGTCGCCCGGGCCCAGCGAAAGGTTCACATTACGCAGGGCCACCAAGGACGTCTGCTGGGAGCCGCCCTTGCGCGCCAGACTGCCGCCGATCGCCACCTGCTTGAGATAGCGCTTCAGGCTTTGGGAATCCGCGCCGATCAGCGGGAAATAGAGCCACAGATCGCGGACATGAATTTTGGCCACGAGATCAGCTCACAGGTAGTGTACGACCCGACGACGGGTCTGGTTGTAGACGAGGATCGTCACGATCCAGCCCACGACGGCCAAAGGAAGCAGAAACAACAGCGTCTGCGGAGGGCTGACGCCATGCAACAGCGGCTCGCGGATGCTTTGGATCGAGAAATAGAATGGATTCGCGGCCACAAAGAGGCTGTTCGCCAGGGCCGGCGGGGGCCTCCAAAAAATCGGCGACAAGAAAAACACCAGCTGAAGGACGGCCGCGACAATCTGCGGCATGTCCCTAAACCGCGAAGAAAACATCGCCAAGAGCAAGCCTACCCAGCCCAGATTGCAGATTAGGATCACCAATCCGGCCAGAGCCCACAACATCGGAAGGCCGGGGAATATTTTGAACCAGGCCAGAACGGCGACAATGATCACGACCTGATGCGCCAAGTTGATCGCGTTGCGTATGCTGGTGCGCAGAATGAACATGGGCAGGGGCAGGGCCGACTGCTTGATCATCGCGGCGCCCATTACGAAGGAATCTCCACCCTCGGCGATGGAGGCGTTCAAGAAGCCCCACACCACCAAGCCAATCGCCACGAAAGGCAACAGATCTTTGACCTGCTGATGAAGCAGCGCCGAATAATTAATGCCAATGCCGAGAACAAGGGTCATGGTCATCATGGTGATCCACCACGGACCGAGCACTGAGCCGCGATACCGACTTAAAATATCTTGCCAGGCAAGATTGGCCGCCAGCGGAAGTCTTCTGAACGTTTCCGTAAAATCCCGCCGGGTCTCGCCGAATTCAGAAAGATAGCCTTTTCGGCCGGTTAGTCGCATTCACTCACTTTCGGGCGATTTCGAGCGTGGCCTAGCAGAGGCATGGGAAATTCACAAGGCCAGGCGGGGTGTGCCGGGCTGGGACAGCGCAAACGACCCGGGGAAGCCTTGCCCGGGGCGGCGCCCGGACTATACAACCGCTGAGGTCCCGTTGCTGGGGCCATGCGGCGAACGCCCGGAGTATGCCTTGGTCCCCACAGTGATTCCCGTCGTGATCTCCGGAGGGGCCGGCACACGCTTGTGGCCCCTGTCCACCAATGACCGGCCCAAACAGTTCCACGCCCTGAACTCTCAGCTCACCCTGATCCAGGAGACCGTTCAGAGGACGGGGGGCGCCGTGGGCTTGACCTCGGCGGCCCCGATTCTGATTTGCAATCATCGCCACCTGGACGCCGCCCGGGCGCAGATGGCGCAGATCGGATGCCACCCCGCGGCCATCGTTCTGGAGCCGTTCGGCCGCAACACCGCCGCCGTGGCCATGACGGCCGCTCTGATCGCCGCCGACCGCGATCCCGACGCCCTGGTCCTGCTCATGCCGTCTGATCACGTCATTGCCCGGCCGCACGCGTTCAATGCTGCGATTGTCGCCGCCGCGCCCATGGCGCAAACCCGCATTGTCATGCTGGGGGTCAAGCCCACCACGCCGGAGACGGGCTACGGCTATATCGAGACCGGCGAACGACTGGACGGCGCCGTGTTGAGCGTTTCCCGGTTCGAGGAAAAACCCGACCTAGCCACGGCCGAGCGCTATCTGGCCGGCGGCCGGCATCTTTGGAATGCGGGCATTTTCCTGTTTTCGCCCCAAGTGCTCATCGCGGAAATGGAACGCCTGGCGCCCGAGGTGGCCAAGGCCGCGCGCGCGGCCGTGCTGGGGGCGACCCTACGCGAGGAAGTCGTCGAACTGGACGCCGAGGCCTTCGCCCCCTGTCCGTCGATCTCCTTGGACTATGCGGTGATGGAGCAAACAGACAAGGCCGCCGTCGCTCCGCTGGACGCAGAGTGGGCGGACATTGGCGCCTGGAGCTCGCTGTGGAGCCAGGGGCCGCGCGGGCAGGGCAATAATTTCATTCGTGGCGACGCCGAACTGCTGGACACCCAGGACTGCCTCATCTGGTCCGAAGGTAAGACCGTGGCCGCCATAGGCTTGAAAGATATGATCATTGTTCAGACCGAAGACGCCGTGCTGGTCTTGCCCAAATCGCGCGCTCAGGACGTCAAAATGATCGTCGAGCGGCTCAAGGCCAGGGCGGAACGGGCCGGAGACGCCAAGTGAGCCGGCTAGCCGAGGCGGCGGAACGGGCCCGGATCTGGCTCACTCGAGACGGCTTGCCGTTCTGGGGAACCATCGGCGTTGATGCGACCGGCGCCTTTCACGAGCGGACCGATTTCGCCGGCCGGCCTGACCTGGCCTGCCCCCGGCGCATGCGCGTGCAGGCGCGGCAGCTCTATGTCTTTTCCGAAGCCGCCGCGCGCGGTTGGTGGCCCGGCGCCCGGGCCGCAGCCGATGCGGGGTTTGCCGTCTTGGCGCGCGACTGCTGGGCGCCGGACGGAAAGCCGGGGTTTATCCATACCCTCACCCCTGACTTGCGCCCGCTGGATACAAAGCGCGACGCCTATGACCACGCCTTCGGCCTATTCGCCCTCGCCTGGTATTACAAGGCGTCCGCCGAACCGGGGGCCCTGGCTCTGGCCCACCAGACACTGGACGTGATGCAGGCCCAGCTGGCCGATCCGGTCAACGGCGGCTTTGTCGAAAGCATTCCGCCCGCCCTTCCGCGGCGTTCCGACCCCCACATGCATCTGCTCGAAGCGATGCTGGAGTGGGCCGGCGCGAGCGGCGAGCCGCGGTTCCTCGACATCGCGTCTCAGATGATAGCCCTGTTCAAGGCGCGCTTCTTCAACCCCGCAACCGGAACCCTGCGCGAATACTTTGCCGCCGATCTAGGCCCCGCCGACGGCGCCGCAGGTCTGGTGGTCGCGCCCGGCCACCATTTTGAATGGTCCTGGCTGCTGGCGTGGGCCAAGGCCCAGGGCGCGGGCGACGCCAGGTCCGAGGCGGACGCGCTCTATGCTTTCGCTGCCCGCCATGGCCTGGATGCGCAAGGCTTCGCCATCGACGAATGCGACCCTCAAGGCCGACAGGTGCGCGCCAGCCGCCGGTGCTGGCCCCAAACCGAACTGATCAAGGCCTATGTCAACAAGGCCCGCGAGGGCGCGCCAGGCGCGGCGGACAGCGCCGCCAATCTCACCCTCGCCCTGATGGACACCTATTTGGCCACAGACGTTCCCGGCCTATGGATGGACCAATTTGACGCTGAAGGGCGCGGCATCACGGCCTACGTGCCAGCCTCTACCCTTTATCATCTGGTCGTGGCGTTGCGCGAGTTGATGCTGTTCGCCGACGACACCCCCTAACCGCCCCTATTCTTCACCAAATCGTCCACCACCCCTGGATCGGCCAGGGTCGAGGTGTCGCCCAGGTTGGACATGTCGTTTTCGGCGATCTTGCGCAGGATGCGGCGCATGATCTTGCCCGAGCGGGTCTTGGGCAGGCCCGGCGCCCACTGGATGATGTCGGGCGCGGCGAAGGGGCCGATTTCTGACCTCACCCACTTGATCAGGGTCTTGCGCAGCTCGTCCGTGGCCTCGGTTCCCGCCGTCAGGGTGACATAGGCATAGATGCCCTGGCCCTTGATGTCGTGCGGATAGCCCACCACCGCCGCCTCGGCCACGGCCTGGTGCGCCACCAGGGCGGATTCGATCTCGGCGGTGCCCAGGCGGTGGCCCGACACATTGATCACGTCATCCACCCGGCCGGTGATCCAGTAATAGCCGTCCGCGTCCCGCCGGCACCCGTCGCCGGTGAAATACTTTCCCGGATAGGTCGAAAAATAGGTCTGGATAAAGCGTTCGTGGTCGCCGTAGACCGTGCGCATCTGGCCGGGCCAACTGTCGGCGATGCACAGATTGCCCTCCGCCTCGCCGTCCAGCTCCAGGCCTTCAGCATTGACCAGCACTGGAAACACCCCCGGCAAGGGCTTGCTCGCCGAACCGGGCTTCAGGTCCGTGGCGCCGGGCAGGGGCGAAATCAGGAACCCGCCGGTCTCGGTCTGCCACCAAGTGTCGACGATGGGGCAACGGCCGTCGCCCACCACCCGGTGATACCACAGCCAGGCCTCCGGATTGATCGGCTCGCCCACGCTGCCCAAAAGGCGCAGGGACGAACGCGAGGTCCGCTTCACCGGCTCTTCCCCATCGCGCATCAAGGCGCGGATGGCGGTGGGCGCCGTGTAAAAAATCTCCACCTTGTGCTTGTCCACCACCTGCCAGAAACGCGAGGCGTCCGGATAGGTCGGCACCCCCTCGAAGATCAGCGAGGTGGCGCCGTTGGCCAGAGGGCCATAGACGATATAGCTGTGCCCGGTGACCCAGCCGATGTCGGCGGTGCACCAATAGATCTCACCTGGCCGATAGTCGAACACCGCCTCGTGGGTATAGGCGGCCCAGGCCAGATAGCCGCCGGTGGTGTGCAGCACCCCCTTGGGTTTGCCGGTGGAGCCGGAGGTATAGAGGATGAACAGCGGGTCCTCCGCCCCCATGGGCTCGGGCGGGCAATCGGCGGAAACCTTGGCCGCTTCCTCTTCATAGGCAAAATCGCGGCCCGGCCGCATGAACACCTTCGCCCCGGTGCGCGCGATCACCAGCACGCTGGTCACGTCCGGGCACTGGCTCAAGGCCTCATCCACGTTCTTTTTCAGGGGGATGGTCTTGCCCCCGCGCACGCCCTCGTCGGCGGTGATCACCACCCGGCTGTCGCAGTCCTGGATGCGCCCGGCGATGCTGTCCGGTGAAAAGCCCCCGAACACCACCGAATGCACCGCCCCGATCCGCGCGCAGGCCAGCATGGCGTAGGCGGCCTCGGGGATCATCGGCATATAGATGGTCACCCGGTCGCCCTTTTTGACGCCATGCGCCTTCAGCACATTGGCCATGCGGCAGGTGGCGGCGTGCGCCTGGGCATAGGTCACATGGGCCGATTGAGCCGGATCGTCCCCCTCCCAGATAAAGGCGACGGCGTCGGCCTGGGTCGCAAGATGCCGGTCCAGGCAGTTGACCGAAACATTCAACACCCCGTCGGCGAACCAGCGAATATGGAAATTCGCCCGGTCATAGGACACGTCCTTGGCCACGGTGAACGGCTTGATCCAGTCCAGCCGCCCGGCCAGCTGCGTCCAATAGGCCTGTGGATCGGCCGCAACCGCCTCGCAGGCGGCGGCATAGCCTTGGGCGGTGACCTTGGCCCGCCCGGCCCAGGCCGCCGGAACGGGAAACAAATCCTGGCTCACATGTCGCTCCCTAAGACTCGGCCAACTATGCGGGCGGCGAGGGCGTTAGCAAGTCGGGGTGAGGGCTGCCGTTGAAAATTCAACCACGAAGCCCACGAAGATCACGAAGATCAAAAAATTCGTCATCCTCCGGCCGCCTGCAGGGCGGACCGGGGGACCCAAGCGAGTTTGCAATTTCAGGCGTGGCTTGGGTCCCCGGTTCGGCTTTCAGCCGCCCGTGGGATGACGATGTGAGGCGGGCTTCGTGGTTCAATAATTCGGCAGGCGGCGCCCTTGAGTCCCCCCACGGTTAACCCCGTCTAAACGCCACCCGGCCCACCTTGGACCATCACTTCTCAAGGCGTGCCATGGCGGCCAAGCGCAAACCCCTGCCCTGCCCCCAATCCGAGGCGCGCGCCCTCCCCTACGGCCGGCACCTGATCGAGGCGGACGACGTGGCCGCCGTGGTCGCGTTGCTGAATGAAACCCTGACCGGCGACGCCCCTCTAACCCAAGGCCCCCGCGTCCCGGCCTTCGAAAGCGCCCTCGCCCAAAAGGTCGGCGCGCGCTTCGCCGTGGCCTGCGCCAGCGGCACCGCCGCCCTGCATATGGCCCTGCGCGCGCTGGACGTAGACGAGCGCCACGCCTGTATCGTGCCGGCGATCACCTTCCTGTCCACCGCCACCGCCGTGCGCCTGTGCGGGGCGGAGGTCATCTTCGCCGATGTGGACCCCGACACCGGCCTGATGGGGCCGCAGCACCTCGCCGACGCCCTGAGCCGAGCCGACCGCCCCGTGAAAGCCGCCCTGCCCGTCCATCTGGGCGGACGGCCCTGCGATATGGCCGCCCTGGCCCAAGCCGCCGGCGACATCGCCCTGATCGAGGACGGCTGCCACGCCCTGGGCACAATCGGCCCCCACGGCCGGGTCGGCGACGGGCGCTATTCGGCTGCGACCGTCTTTTCCTTCCATCCCGTCAAGACCATCGCCTGCGGCGAGGGCGGGGCGGTGACCCTGAACGATCCGGTCATGGCCGAGCGCCTGGCGCGCCTGCGCAATCACGGGGTGACCCGCGACAGCGCCCTGATGACCGATCCCGACCTGTCGCTGGACGCCGACGGAGCGCCCAATCCCTGGAGCTATGAGCAGCTGGAACTGGGCTTCAACTACCGCATGACCGAGATCGAGGCCGCCCTGGGCCTCAGCCAACTGGCCAAACTGGACCGTTTCGCCGAGCGGCGACGCGAATTGAGCGACCTCTACGACCAACTGCTGGCCCCGCTGGCCCCCCACGTTCGGCCGGTCGCGCGCGGCGGCGCGGGCGAATCCCTGCACCTGTACGGCGTCCTGATCGACTTCCCCGCCCTGGGCCTGGACCGCGCCGCCCTCATGCGCGGCCTCGCCGCCCGCGGCGTCGGCAGCCAGGTCCACTACATCCCCGTCTACCGCCAACCCTATTTCACAGCCCGATACGGCCCCCAACACCTCCCCGGCGCCGAAGCCTACTACGCCCACGCCCTGAGCTTGCCGCTGTTCGCGGGCATCGGCGAGGACGATGTTCGGCGGGTGTGCGCAGGCTTGGCCGCGGAGATGATGCGTTCCGGCTAGGCGTCGCCTCGCCTTGACAGCCCCCCACCCCTCCGTTCACTCCCAACCGACAACACAAGCGGGAAAACACCATGGCTAACTGGGTGCTGGGCGTCGTCGGGGGGTCGGGGCTGTATGAGATCGAGGGTCTGCGGGACAAGCGATGGGTCAAGGTGGAGACGCCGTGGGGCGAGCCGTCGGACGAGCTGCTGGTCGGGACTCTGGGCGGGGTCAAGCTGGTGTTCCTGCCGCGTCACGGGCGGGGACATCGCCTTTCACCCACCGATCTGAACGCGCGGGCCAATATCCATGCCCTGAAAAGCCTGGGCTGCACCGATGTGCTGTCCTTGTCGGCGGTGGGCTCCCTGCGCGAGGACCTGCATCCGGGGACCTTTGTGGTGGTGGATCAGTTCATCGATCGCACCTTTGCCCGCGAAAAGAGCTTCTTCGGCCCCGGCTTGGTGGCGCACGTGTCCATGGCCGACCCGGTCTGCCCGCGCCTTTCGTCCATGGCGGCGCAGGCCGCGCGCGCGGTGGGCGCAACGGTGGTGGAGGGCGGGACCTATCTGGTGATGGAGGGGCCGCAGTTTTCCACCCGCGCCGAAAGCGAGCTTTACCGCGCCTGGGGCTGCGCGGTGATCGGCATGACCAATATGCCCGAGGCCAAGCTGGCCCGCGAGGCGGAGTTGCCCTACGCCTCGGTGGCCATGGTCACCGACTATGACTGCTGGCACGAAGAGGTCGGGCCGGTGGACGTGAGCCAGATCATCGCCTGTCTGCTGGACAACGCCGCCCGCGCCAAGGCCTTGGTGGGCGAACTGGCCGGCCGCCTGACCGGCCCGCGCGAGGCCTCCCCCATCGACACCTGCCTCAACGACGCCCTGATCACCGCGCCAGGCGCGCGCGACCCCCTGCTGGCGGCCAAGCTGAGCGTGGTGGCGGGGCGGGCTTTGAGGCGGTAGGGGCGCGATTTCAACACATTAAACCACCAAGATCACGAAGACCACGAAGGATCGCGCAAAGGCGCGATCATCCATTCTCGCTGCGCGCGCCGGCGATACGCGGACAGCGCTGCCACCTTGGTGTTCTTCGTGTCCTTCGTGGTTCATATTTGCTCGGCCCCGGCATGCGCCATGGCTGGCGGATGAGGAATCCATGCTCCTTCAACTATCCACCTGGCCGGAGATCGAGGCTTACCTCAAGACCTCCCGCGCCATTGTCATTCCCATCGGCTCAACCGAGCAGCATGGGCCGACCGGCCTGCTGGGCACCGATTTCCTGTGTCCGGAGATCATCGCCCACGAGGCCTCGCGCCGCAGCGAGCTGTTGATCGCCCCGACCTTCAATGTCGGCATGGCCCAGCATCACCTGGGGTTTCCCGGCTCCATCTCCCTGCGTCCCTCCACCTTCATCGCCGCCTTGAGCGACTGGACGCGGTCGCTGACCGGCCACGGCTTTGAGCGGCTGTATTTCCTCAATGGTCACGGCGGCAATGTCGCCACCATCGAGGCGGCCTTTTCAGAGATCTATTCGGCCGCCTCCTTTGACCGGCGCGCTGCGGGGTTCTCGCTTAAGCTGCGCAACTGGTGGGATCTGCCCGGCGTGATGGGCATCGCTAACCGCCTGTTCCCCACCGGCCACGGCGTGCACGCCACGCCTTCGGAGATCGCCGTCACCCAATGGGCCTATCCGGACGCCATCAAGTCCGCCAACTACGCCCCGCAGATCGCCCCGAGCGGCCCCATCCGCGAAGCCGCCGACTTCCGCGCCCGCTTCCCCGACGGCCGCATGGGCTCAGATCCCAACCAGGCCAGCCCGGCCAAGGGCAAGGAACTGGTGGAACAGGCCGTGCGTGAGCTGATCAAGGACGTGGAGGCGTTTGCGGGGGAGGAAGCGCCATCATAAATTCCGTCATCCCACGGTCGGCTGAAAGCCGATCCGGGGGACCCAAGCCACGACTAAGACTTGAAAGCTCGCTTGGGTCCCCCGGTCCACCCTGCGGGCGGCCGGAGGATGACGATGATTTTGGGGTAACGCGGGGTACGCCCTACGCCGTCCGCACCACCCCTTGCATGTCCACCTCCACCGGCCACGGCGTCAGCGACATGCCGGGGCACGGGCCGAACAGGCAGGCGCCGGTGTCGATGCTGAACGAGGCGCCGTGGCCGCTGCATAGGATGCGGTCGCCCAGGCGGGTCAGGTAGCGGTCGGGGCCGGCCGACAGGGGCCAGCCGGCGTGGGGGCAGCTGTCGACATAGCCGATGGCGCGGGCGCCTACGCGCACGACGAAGCCCATGAACAGGGCGTCGCCTTGGCGGAAATCAAAGCCCTTGGCGCCCGGATCGTCGATCTCGTCCAGGCGGCACAGGACCGTGCCGGCCGGAGGCGCCGCTGGGTTGGTCAGGCCCAACTGCCCACGGTCCGATTGAAGGGGCGGATCTCGACCTTGGCGAACAGGCCCGCCAGGGCATAGGGGTCGCCCTTGGTGAAGACCTGCGCCGCCGCCAGATCCTCAGCCTCGATCACCAGGATGGAGCCGCTGGGCTTGCCGGCCGCATCCAGCGTGGGGCCGCCGAGGCGCACGGCGTCGGTGGCGCCCAGGTATTCCAGGTGGGCCGGGCGGGTCTGCACCCGCAGGTCCAGAGAGTCGGGGTTGTCGGTGCAGATCAAGGCGAACAAGGGCATGGGTGGTCTCTCAGGGTTGGCGTCAGGTCTCGGATTTCAGAGGACGGGCTAGCAGGCCCTCAATGGCCTGGTCCAGGGCGATTTCGCCGGCTAGGACCGCCGCCACGGCCTCGCAGATCGGCGTTTCCACGCCCAGGGCGCGGGCCAGGGCGCGCACGGCCGGCGCCGTGGCCACGCCTTCGGCCACCGACAGCTTGCCGCTCAGGGCCTGATCCAGGCTCTCGCCGCGCCCCAAGGCCAGGCCCACGCTCATGTTGCGGGACTGGGGGCTGGAGCAGGTCAGCACCAGATCGCCCAGGCCGCACAGGCCCGCCACCGTCTCCGCGCGACCGCCCTTGGCCAAAGCCAACCGCGTGAGTTCGGCGAAACCGCGCGTAATCAGGGCGGCGTGGGCGCTGCGGCCCAGGCCTCGGCCCTCCACCACCCCGCAAGCTATGGCCAGCACGTTCTTGACCGCGCCGCCGATCTCGGCGCCGATCAGGTCGTCGGACAGATAGGGCCGGAAGGTGGGCAGGGCGATGGCCTGGGCCAGGGCCTTGCCAAGGTCGGCGTCGGCGCAGGCCAGGGTGACGGCGGTAGGCAGACCGCGCGCCACCTCGGCGGCGAAGCTGGGGCCGGACAGGACGGCGGCGCGGGCCTGGGGCAGCACCTCGGCCAGGACCTCGCTCATCAGCTTGAGCGAGCCCTGCTCCACCCCCTTGGCGCACAGCACCACCGGCAGACCGGCGGGCGCATGGGGCGCGAAGGCCTGCAAGGTCGCGCGCAGATGCTGGGCGGGCGGGACGGCGAGGATGAAGTCGCAGTCGGCCAAGTCAGCGTAGTCGCCCGTGGCGCTGATGGCGGACGACAGGGTCGCGCCCGGCAAAAACGCCGGATTGGCCCGCCACAGATTGATGTTGTCGCGGGTCTGCGGCTCGTGCGCCCAGATCTTCACGGCCAGGCCTGCGCGGGCGCAGATCTCGGCCAGGGCCGTGCCCCAGGCCCCGGCGCCGATCACCCCCGCCGTGCGGAAAGCCGCGCTCATGCCTTGGCGCCCTTGCGGCCGGGCAGGTGGGTGGGATTGTCCCGCGCCGCCGCTTCATCCAACGGCCAGCGCGGCCGCGCCACCGCATCCATCCCGTCGGTCAGGCCCAGGGCCAGACGCTCGGCCCCGGCCAGGGCGATCATGGCGGCGTTGTCGGTGCAATAGCCCAGGGCCGGGGCGGCGAAGCTGAAGCCGCGCGCGCGGGCGGTCATCTCCAGGGCCTGGCGCACCGTGCGGTTGGCGGCTACCCCCCCGGCGACCACGAAGCGCAGGTCGCGGCCCGCGCGCTCATGGGCGTAGAGCGCCATAGCGCGGTCGCTGCGTTCGGCCAGTTGGCGGGCGATGGCGCCCTGGACGGCGGCGGCCAGGTCGCGTCGCTCCTGTTCCGTCTCAAGGCGCTCGGCCAGCCGCGCGGCGGCGGTTTTCAGGCCGGAAAACGAGAAGTCGCAATCCTTGCGGCCGAGCAGGGCGCGCGGCAGGGGGAAGGCGTCGGCATTGCCGCCCTCAGCGAGGCGCTCCAGGGCCGGGCCGCCGGGATAGGGCAGGCCGAGGGTCTTGGCGATCTTGTCAAAGGCTTCGCCGGCCGCATCGTCGATGGTCGAACCCAGCCGACGGCAGGCGCCCACGCCGTCCACCGCCAGCAGCTGGCAATGGCCCCCGGACACCAGAAGCAGCAGGAAGGGATAGTCCACCGCCTCGGTCAGGCGCACCGACACCGCGTGGCCCTCCAGGTGGTTGACGGCGATCAACGGCAAGCCGCGCGCCAGGGCGATGGCCTTTCCCGCCGACAGCCCCACCATCACCCCGCCGACCAGGCCCGGACCCGCCGTGGCGGCCACCCCGTCTAGGGCTGCAAACTCAAGCCCCGCGTCGCTCATGGCCTTGGCGATTACCGCCTCTATGGCCTCTACATGGGCGCGGGCGGCGATTTCCGGCACCACCCCGCCGAAGGGGGCATGGTCGGCGATCTGGCTGGCCACCACCGAAGACAGCACCTGCACGCCGGCCCCGCCCACGCGCACCACCGCCGCTGCGGTCTCGTCGCAGCTGGTTTCGATGCCGAGGACGGTCAAATCGCTCTGTGTCCGGTCTTTCATGGCATTGCCGCTCGCGCCCTGCTCCTGTAGCCAGATAGCGCCTTGCAGCGTCGAGGTAGCCCGGCGTCCGAGCCCAAGCAACCTATGTCTCAAACCCCGTCCGACCAAGTCCTCCAAGCCGAAGCGGGCGAGCGCCTGCCGCCGCCGGTCTGAACCGTGAGCGCACGGGCATGAAAATCTGGGTCACCCGGGCCGAACCCGACGCCGCCCGCACGGCCAAGGCGCTGATCGCCGCGGGCCACCAACCCCTGATCTCGCCCCTGATCCAGGTGCGCGTCCTGCCGGCCGACAAGACGCTGGCCCAGGCTCTGACGGGAGTCACCGCCGTGGCCTTCACCAGCGCCAACGGCGTGCGGGCCTTCGCCGCCCTTCGGCCCATCAGCGACCGGCACCTGACCGCCTTCACCGTGGGCGACGCCACGGCCCGCGCCGCCCGTGAGGCCGGCTTTGTCCAGGTGATCTCGGCGGAGGGCGACGTAGTCGCCCTGGCCAAGCGCATCGCGGCCAAATCCGACCGGCCCACCGGCGTGGTGCTCAAGGCCGGAGGGCTGGAGCCGGCGGGCGATCTGGTCGCCGATCTGGAGCGACGCGGGGTGAGCGCCCGGGCCGTGGCCGTCTATCAGACCGCCCCCATGGCGCCCTCCGCCGCCGCCCTGGCCGCGATAGACCGGCAGCCCCCGGGCGTGGATGCTGTGCTGATCCATTCGCCCAGCGCCGGGCGGCAACTGGCCCGTCTGCTGGCCGAGCGGCCGGGCCTGCCCGAGGCCCTGACCGTGATCTGCATCTCCAAGGCGGCCGCCGAGCCGCTGAAAGCCTTCAAGTTCGCCCGCCGCGCCGTCGCCCAGACCCCCGACGAAGCGGCCATGTTCGCCCGCCTTGCGCCGTGACCCGTCCCGGCGACGATCCCGACGACAAGCCCCCCACCCTGCAAGGCGGCTTTCCCCTCACATTCTGGCTGGCCCTGGCCTTTTGCGGCCTGTGTATCGCGGCGGGGGCGGCGGTGGCGTGGCTTGGCCCCTCCTGGCGATAGGCGCCTTGGCGCCACAGACGCCCTCAGCTAAACAGGCCGCCCGAGCCGCGTTCACACGCACAAGCCAGGGCCGCCTTAGCTCAGCCGGTAGAGCACCGCATTCGTAATGCGGGGGTCAGGTGTTCGAGTCACCTAGGCGGCACCATTTTTCTTCGGACTCGTTACGCCTGGCCATTTTCGGCCCTTTGAAATTCGAAATAAGGGGTGCGCGTCCCTGGTTTTGTCTGCAGATTTCGAGTGGGGTGGTTTCGACGGTATCGTCAGCCAATAGACAACAACCTCAGGCGCCTTCTTGTGCTCGTCCCACGACTGCGCATTGCGGTGGTTGGCTGCGGCTAGGCTTTCACGCCATTGAGAAACAGGCTCCAGGCGCAATCGAAGAAGGCGTCCCGCTCCTCGGCGCTGACAACTGCGCCGAGCAGCAGGGTTTGCTTATGGGCCCATCCCACCAGCATGGCCATTAAAGCGTGGGCCGCGTAAGGCGATAGCCGAGGCGGAAGTTCGCCAGCCTCCTGAGCCGCCTCGATCTGGCGGTAGATCACGCCCTCGAAGACCAGGCAGCTGTTTTCAAGGTCCTTTTCGGACAAGGTTGATCGTCGTTCTTCGGCGATCACGAGGCGGTAAAGGCTAACCGCGTCGGGATCCAGGATGAGTTCCAGCGTGATCCGACAAATTTGCTTCAGGGCTTCCAGGGCGCTTCCCGTACTCACCTCGGCCTCTTTCGCCAAGATCTCTGTCTGGCGCGCCCACGCCTCCACAAAGCGTTTGAACAAATGCTCTGTCAAAACAGCTTTGAAGAGGTGGTCCTTAGTTGGATACCGACGATATATTGTCGGTTTGCCTATTCCGGCTTCTGCCGCGATTTGATCAATCGACGTGGCGTCATAGCCTTGCTGAGTAAACAGCTTGGCTGCGGTCTCGATAAGACGAAGCTCCAACTCTGCCAAACCCTGTTGGTCGGGACGGCCCCCAGCGCGCTGTACAATGGCTGTCTGCTCCATGGTTCTTTCCGTTTTGCGTGCCGCGACTTGACGGTTGCGTAAAGCGATTATATTAGAACGATACCGTTTCGTTTCGATAGAGGATGCCGTGTCGCTTTCGTCTCCGCAAGCTGAGCCGCAGCCCAACGGCCCCCTCGCCAAGCAGGCGAAGCCGTCTCCATTGAAAAAACCCATGGTCCTGGGGATGTTGATTGTTGTCGGCGCGGGTCTCCTGATCCTCGCCGCGATCTGGTTCTTCCACTATTGGACCCATGGGCGTTTCGTGGAGAGCACCAACGACGCCTATATCCAGGCTGACCAGGTGACCGTGTCCACGCGCGTCTCAGGCTTTGTCGATCAAGTACTGGTTCAGGACAACCAAAGCGTCCAAGCCGGCCAACCTCTCGTGCGGGTCGACGACCGCGACCCGCGCGCCCAGATGGATCAGGCCATGGCCCAGGTGGACCAGGGCCGAGCGAGCATCGTGCGGGCCAAGGCGCAAATCCGCCAACAGGAGGCGCAGATCGCCCAGAGCGAGGCTCAACTGACAGGCGCAAAGACTCAGGCTAAGTTCGCCGAACGACAAGCCAACCGCTATGGCCCCTTGGCGGCCGCCGGCGCCGAGACAGCTGAAAAATACGATCAGATGCGTCAGAATCGCGACGAAGCCTACGCGACGATGGCGCAGGACACGGCTGCGGCGCTCGCCGCCCGCCGCCAGATCGACACTTTGCAAGCGCAAATTCTCACCGCCAACGCCCAGATCGAACAGGCCCAGGCCCAGGTCCGCCAAGCCAAGGTCGATCTGGATGCCACCTTGGTCCGCGCCAGCATAGACGGCCGCGTCGGCGACAAAACCGTCCGGGTGGGCCAATACGTGCGGCCAGGCACGGCCATGATGACCCTAGTTCCCGTGCAGGCGATCTATCTGGTCGCCAATTTCAAGGAAACCCAGCTTAGCCGGATGCGGGCTGGCCAACCGGCGAGCATCAAGGTCGACGCCTTGGGCGGCAAAACGTATCACGGTGCTGTGGAAAGCTTTGCGCCCGGCACCGGCGCTCAATTTGCTTTGTTCCCGCCCAACAACGCCACCGGAAACTTCACCAAAATCGTCCAGCG
>CAYVHP010000009.1:0-4829 GCA_964451265.1 uncultured Caulobacteraceae bacterium
GGTCGCCGCACGCTTCTCCCCTGTGTAGCGGAAACGGGAAAGGCGAGCCTACTCCGCCGCCGCGGCCTTCACGCACGGTTCGGTGCGCACATCGTGGGCGGCGAAGGTGGCCATGGTCAGGATTTGGGAGACCGAGGCGGACAGCGGGCAGATCTGCACGGGCTTGGACAGGCCCAGCAGCACCGGTCCCAGCACCGTCGCCCCGCCGATCGCCTGCACCAGCTTGGTTGAGATCGAGGCCGAGTGGATGGCGGGCATGATCAGCACATTGGCCGGCCCCGACAGGCGCATGAACGGATAGGCGCCGCGCAGTTCGGGCTCCAGGGCGATGTCCGGGGGAACCTCGCCTTCATATTCAAAGTCCACATCCTCGCGTGCGTCCATCAAGGCGACGGCCTCGCGCACCTTGGCCGAGCGTTCGCCCAAGGGATTGCCGAAGGTGGAATAGGAAAGGAACGCCACGCGCGGGGTGTGGCCCAGACGCCGCACGGCCTGGGCGGCCTCCACGGCGATTTCCATCAGGTCCTGGCCTTCCGGCATTTCGGTGACGTTGGTGTCGGCGATGAACAGGGTGCGGCCTTTGGCCATCATCACCGACATGCCCAGCACCCGTCCGCCCGGGGTCGGATCAATCACGCGCAGGACTTCGCGCAGAACCTGGTCGAAGCTGCGCGTCACGCCGGTGACCATGCCGTCGGCGTCGCCCATGGCGATCATGACCGATGCGAAGGCGTTGCGGTCCAGATAGATCAGGCGCTGCACGTCCCGCCGCAGGAAGCCCTGACGCTGCAGACGCGCATAAAGGAAGTCGACGTAGTCGGAATTGCGGTCGCACATGCGCGCATTGATGATTTCCAGCTGGGCTTCGGCCTGGTCGATGCCCGCCGCAGCCATCCGCGACAGCACCAGCTCCTCGCGGCCGCACAGCACCGCCTTGCCCAGGCCCTGGTTCTGGAAGGCGTAGGCGGCGCGGATAACGGCGGTTTCCTCGCCTTCGGCGAACACGATGCGCTTGGGCGCCTGGCCCTGCACCGCGCCCGACAGCTTCTGTTGGAAGCCCGCCGTGGGATCCAGCCGTGTGGCCAGAGTCGTGCGATAGGCGTCCATGTCGGTGATCGGCTTGCGCGCCACCCCGGTGTCCATCGCCGCCTGGGCGACGAAGGGCGGCACATACCAGATCAGGCGCGGATCGAACGGCGAGGGGATGATGTATTCGGGGCCGAACTTCAGATGGCGGCCGTGATAGGCGGCGGCGACCTCGTCGGGCACGTCTTCGCGGGCCAGCTGCGCCAGGGCGCGGGCCGCAGCGATCTTCATCTCGTGATTGACCCGCCGGGCCCGCACATCCAGGGCGCCGCGGAAGATGTAGGGGAAGCCCAGGACATTGTTGACCTGGTTGGGGTAATCGGAGCGGCCCGTCGCGATGATGGCGTCGCCGCGCACCGCCTGCACTTCTTCAGGCGTGATCTCCGGATCGGGGTTGGCCATGGCGAAGATGATCGGATTGGGCGCCATGGTCTTGACCATCTCGGCGGTCAGCGCGCCCTTGACCGACAGGCCGATGAACACGTCCGCGCCCTTGACCGCATCGGCCAGGGTGCGGTGATCGGTCTCCACCGCCAGCGCCGATTTCCACTGGTTCATGCTCTCGGTGCGGCCGCGATAGATCACCCCGGTATTGTCCACCGCGATGCAGTTTTCGGCCCGCGCGCCCATGGCCTTGATCAGCTCTAGCGAGGCCTGACCGGCGGCGCCGGCGCCGCACAGCACCAGCTTGATGTCCGACAGCTTGCGCCCGGTGATTTCGCAGGCGTTGATCAGGCCGGCGGCCGAGATGATGGCGGTGCCGTGCTGATCGTCGTGGAACACCGGGATATCGAGCAGCTCTTGCAGCTCGGTCTCGATGCGGAAGCACTCCGGGCTCTTGATGTCTTCCAGATTGATGCCGCCGAAGGTGATCCCGATGTTCTTGACCACGGTGATCATCTCGTCCGGATCGGTGGTGCTGACCTCGATGTCGATGGAGTCCACGTCGGCGAACCGCTTGAACAGGACGCTTTTGCCTTCCATCACCGGCTTGGAGGCCAGGGCGCCCAGATTGCCCAGGCCCAGAATGGCGGTTCCGTTGCTGATCACGGCCACCAGATTGCCCTTGGAGGTGTAGTCGTAGGCGGCCTCGGGGTCCTCGGCGATGGCGCGCACAGGCACCGCCACGCCCGGCGAATAGGCCAAGGACAGGTCGCGCTGGGTCGCCATGGGCTTGGTCGCGACGATCGCGATCTTGCCCGGGGTGGGGTATTTATGGAACGCGAGCGCTTCCTCGTCGGTGAAGGTGCGTCTTTCTTCGGATTCGTCCATGGAGCTCGCCGGGTCATTCAAAAACGGGCCACAACCTAACCATGCGTGCAGTGCGTCACAACCTCGTCGCTGGGCTAAATTGCCCCCGCCTTGCCTGCGGGTTCACGCCACGCCGGTTGACCTGACCGGTTGGCGAGGTCTAGCCAGGATATTGAACAGACGAAGGCGGTGAGCCGTGGCGGATTCCAGCATCAAGATCGGCGTGGCCGGGGCTCTGGGGCGAATGGGCCGAGAGGTGGCGGCGCATACGGCGGCGCGGCCGGGCCTTGAACTGACCGCCCTGTTCGACCGGCCGGGGACCGAGGGCCAGATCGTCTCCGGGGTGGCTTTGAGCGATCAGGCCGCAGCCATCGCCACCTGCGACGTGATCGTCGACTTCACCATCGGCTCGGCCTCCGCAGAACTGGCGCGGCTGTGCGCGCAAAACCGCGGACCGTCTCTGGTGATCGGTTCGACCGCCTTTTCAGAGATCGACGAACAGGCCGTGGCCTCGGCGGCGGGGCGCATCGCCATCGTCAAGTCCGGCAATTTCTCCTTGGGCGTCAATGTGATGCTGGCCCTGGTGGCCCAGGCCGCGCGCGCCCTGAGCGCCCAGGACTATGACATCGAGGTGTTCGAAGCCCACCACCGGCGCAAGGTTGATGCGCCATCGGGCACTGCCTTGATGCTGGGTCAGGCCGCCGCCAAGGGGCGCGGAGGTGACCTGAAGTCACTGCAGGTGCGGGCGCGAGACGGCCTGACCGGGCCGCGCGAAGCCGGGGCCATCGGATTTTCCGTGGCGCGGGGCGGCGGCATCGTGGGCGAGCATCAGGTGATGTTCGCGGCCGAGGAGGAAATCCTCACCCTGTCCCACTCCGCCCGCGACCGCAGCATCTTCGCCCGGGGCGCGGTGGAAGCCGCCGCCTGGATCGCCGGCCGCGCGCCGGGGCTTTACGACATGCAGGATGTGTTGGGGATGAAGGGCTAACGCCCCGTCGATCCAAACCCGCCCGTCCCGCGCGCGGTCTCATCCAGACTATCGGCCTCCAGCCATGCCGCTTGTGCCACCGGCGCGACGATCATCTGGGCGATACGTTCGCCCCGGCGGATGACGAAGTCCTCGGCGCCGAGGTTGATCAGGATCACCTTCACCTCGCCGCGATAGTCCGCGTCGACGGTGCCGGGGGTGTTCAGGCAGGTGACGCCATGCTTGGCCGCTAAGCCGGAGCGGGGCCTGATCTGCACCTCGAACCCCAGGGGAATGGCCATGCTCAGGCCCGTGGCCACGATGGCGCGGGCGCCGGGGCGCAGGGTTAGCGGCTCATCCTCAGGCACGGCGGCGCGCAGGTCCATGCCGGCCGAACCGGGCGTTTCATAGGCCGGTAGGGGCAGGCCCTCGGCGTGGGGCAGGCGGACGACGGCGATCTGCGGGGTCATGGGGCGTTCCAAATTTCAGTGGATCAGCATCTTCTGATGCTGAATCGGCCTGAATGTCTTGGTGAGAGTGGAGCTTTGCGTGACGGTCTGGTCAAGCTTTAGCCCTCCCCCTGGAGGAACCGTTGCGTAATTGGCGGATCGTGATTCTCTGTTTGTGAGCAGGGAGGTTCGCGATGGCGGTGAAGCGTTCGGGTCAGTTCAGTTTTGTGGACGCCTTGCTACCCCAGGGGCTGGCGGGTTCGGGCCGGTTGGACCGGCTGGCTGAGCTGGTGAAGTGGTATCGCTTCGAGAAGCTGATGGCGCGGGTTCGCGATGAGGGGCCTGGCCGGGCGGGGTATCGGCCGCTCCTGATGTTCAAGGCCCTGCTTTTGCAGTCGCTCTACGGCCTTTCGGATGCGGAGCTGGAGGAGGCGCTGGGCGACCGGCTGTCGTTTCGTCGCTTTGTCGGCTTGAGCCTTGAGGACTCCACGCCGGACCACACGACCCTGTGCCGTTTCCGCAACCGGCTGATCGATGCGGGCCTGCTGGAGACGCTGTTTGGCGAGCTGGACCGGCAGCTTGAGGCGGCGGGGCTGATCCTCAAGCGGGGAACCATGCTGGACGCCACCCTGATCGAGACCGCAGCGGCGCGTCCGCCGCCGATGGGCGGGACGGCCCAGGACAGCGCTGATCCTGAAGCGCGCTTCGCCGCGCGCCAGGGCAAGGGCGGGGGGACCTTCGGCTACAAGGCCCATGTGGCGGTGGACCAGGGCTCGGGCCTGATCCGGCGGGTGATCACCACGGCGGCCAACATCAACGACACCACCGCGGCGGATGATCTGATCTGCGGCGACGAGCGGTCGGTGTGGGGCGATGCGGCCTATCACACCCATGCGCGCGAGGCCGCGCTCAAGGCCCGAGGCGTCAAGCCGCGCCTGATGCGGCGGGCCAACAAGCACCATCCCCTGCCGCCGCGCTTGAAGCGCTACAACAGCCTGATCGCCCGCCGGCGCTGGGCGGTGGAGACCACCTTCGCCACCCTGAAGCGGCGCATGGGCCTTAAGGCTATCCGCTAC
>CAYVHP010000010.1:0-55732 GCA_964451265.1 uncultured Caulobacteraceae bacterium
TAGCGGGTTTTGAATCCGCCGCCGTGGTCGATCTCGATGGTGTTTCCATAGCCCGTGCGTACCCCGGTGAAGGAGACCACGCCGGGCGCCGTAACGTGGATCGCCGTGCCCATGCCGCCGGCGAAATCCAGGCCGGCATGAAACGCCGGTCGGCGCGTGAAGGGGTCGATCCGAACGCCAAAGCCGCTCGATTTCTCACCGGAATCGGTGGGCTTGGACAGGGGCAGCTTTTCGGTCGTGGACGCCAGGGCGCGCATTTGATTCATGTCGGACGCCGCATCGCGGATCCGAACGGCGAAGTCCTCGTCGACGTCCAAGACCGCCGCCAGGGCGCGCGGGTCTTTAGCTTCGATCAGAGGTCCGCCCAGTCCTTCACCCGCGCCGCTGTAGCTCGCCGGATTGAGCCCGGCCAGGCGCATGGCGATGCGCAGACGCTCGGCGCGGCTCTTGGCGTAGTTTTCCGCCTCTGCGATCAGACGGTCCTGATCGGATTTGACCGACCGAATCCGCTGAAACGGCGTGCCGAAGCCGTTGAAGTTTGTGCGCGGCTTGACGGCGCTGGCCAAGCCCGGGTCTTTCACATCGGCGATCAACATCGCCAGAGCGGTGTTACGCTTCTCCACGTCTGAGGCGAGTTGTTCGACGCCGCCGGAATTGTCGCTAAGTTGGGTGATAGCGCTGTTCAATCGAGCCTGACGGTCGGCGATGAGGCGCTCGTAGTAGGAGCGGACCTTGGCCGCTTCCTGGTCGCCGCCGTCGGCAAAGGCGTTGATCAACATGGTGGCGGTGCAAACACCCATCCACAGGGCGCAAAGGCCGCCGAGGAACACCGCGAACGCCTGCTTGCCGGGCGTCAGGACGATGGCGCGCATATCTCCGCCGGACCGCACATAGATGTGCCGCTCCGGAAATAGGTCTTCGAGCACACCGTGCAGCCGAACCAGGCTCGCCAAACGCATAAACCACCGCCCCCACTGGCCAAAGGTTTCGGGGCGATATGAAACAGATGGTAAGAAATAGGCAACACTTTTCCCGCCTCAAGTGTGGGGCCTGAGTCGGGTGAGCGCTTTAGAGGCGCATCAAGCACAGTCTGTCGACGCTGCAAATTCGCCGACTTCTGTTTGTAAAGGCAGTTCGACGCCGAGTCGGGCGCCGTGGCAACCGGTCGCGGGGGAGGATATTCGCCTTCAGGGTGAAACGGGACTGGACCGCATCTAGCCCAAAGCTTGAACAGCTTTGAGCACATCCTGCGCATGGCCGGGAACCTTGACCTTGCGCCAGACGGATCGCAGCACGCCTTGGCCGTCGATCAGAAAGGTCGACCGGTCTATACCCATGTACTTTCGGCCATACATGCTCTTCTCGATCCAGGAGCCGTAGGCCTCAACCACCTTGCCCTCGACGTCCGAGCCCAGGGCGATGGTCAGGTCGTATTTGGCCCGGAACTTGGCGTGGCTGGCCACGCTGTCCTTGGACACGCCGATCACGATGGCGCCGGCCTTGTCGAATTCAGACTTGGCCTCGGAGAAAGCCTTGGCTTCGGACGTACAGCCGGATGTGTCGTCCTTGGGATAGAAATAAAGCACGACCTTTTTGCCGGCGAGGGCCTTGAGGCTGGCGTTGGCGCCGCCGTCTGTGGGCAGATCGAAGTCGGGCGCCTTGGCGCCGGGGTCTAGGCTCATGGTCACTCCCATTTCGTCATCCTAGGCCTTGTGCCTAGGATCCAAGGTTCCGTTCGCAGAGCGGCTGATCGCTGTTGGCGCACGGCCAGCGTCAACGTCAGCTGATCTCTGGACCCTAGGCACAAGGCCTAGGGTGACGGGTGTTTTATACAGGCTTCACGAGGATGATCTTCTTTTTGCCGAATTGAACTTTGAAGGCTCCGGTCTGGGGGTCCAGGGCATCCCAGGAGATGATGTCGTTGGCGTCCGACACCTTCTGATCGGCGATTTGCACTGCCCCTTCGGAGATTTTTCGGCGCGCCTCGGAATTAGACGTGAATAGCCCGGAGGCTGAAAGGATAGCGCCGACGGAGGGACCTTGCGGCCAGTCCGCCTTTGCCATCGCGACCGTGGGCGTGTCTGCGGAAATGCCGCCGCGCTGAAAGTTCTCCTCCGCCGCACTGCGGGCCGCGTTCGCCGCGGCCGCGCCATGGAGCAAGGTTGTCGCCGCATCGGCCAAGGCCTTCTTGGCCTCGTTGATATCAGAGCCCTGCAAGGCCTCGTAGCGGGCGATCTCATCCAGGGGCAGGTCGGTGAACAGCTTCATGAAGCGGCCCACGTCCGCGTCCTCGGTGTTGCGCCAGAACTGCCAATAGTCGTAGGGCGACAGTCGTTCCGGGTTCAGCCACACCGCGCCGGCGGCGGTCTTGCCCATCTTGGCGCCCGACGAGGTGGTGATCAGGGGGCTGGTCAGGGCGAAGGCCGGCTTGGCGTCCACACGCCGGATCAACTCCACGCCGTTGATGATGTTGCCCCACTGGTCCGAGCCGCCCATCTGCAGCCGGCAATCCAGGCGGCGGCTCAGCTCCAGAAAGTCCACCGCCTGCATCAGCATGTAGTTGAACTCCAGGAAGGTGAGCGGCTGCTCGCGGTCCAGCCGCAGCTTGACGGACTCGAAGGTCAGCATGCGGTTGATGGTGAAGTGAGGGCCGAACTCGCGCAGGAACTGGACGTAGCCGAACTGGGACAGCCAGGCGTCATTGTCGACCATCACCGCGTCGGTCGGGCCGTCGCCGAACGTCAGGAAGGGCTCAAAGGCGCGCTTGAGGCTGGCGATGTTGGCGGCGATCTGGTCGTCCGTCAGCATCTGACGCTGGGTGTCCTTGCCGGACGGATCACCCACCTTGGTCGTGCCCCCGCCCATCACCACCACCGGTTTGTGCCCGGTCTGTTGAAGGCGGCGCAGCAGCATGATCACCAAAAGGGAGCCGACGTGAAGGCTGTCTGCCGTGGCGTCAAAGCCGATATAGGCAGGGATGACACCGTCAAGCGCGGCCTTGTCCAGCCCTTCGATATCCGAACATTGGTGGATATAGCCGCGCGCCTGAAGCACCCGAACGAACTCTGACTGGGGCTTGAAGGCGGCAATATCGATCTCGGACATAGGAGGCTTTCAGACTCGCGACTTTTGTATTTGCGCCCGGCCGTGTAGCACGCCCTGACGATCCGGCCCAAGGCTCAGCCCCAGGTAAAGATGCGCGTACTCGGATTCATGAGCGGCACCTCGCTGGACGCGGTGGACATGGCGGTGCTCGAGACGGACGGCGAGGTCATCACCGCCTTCGGTCCGGCGGGGGAACGCAAGCTGTCCGCACGGACCCGCGCCTTGGTCGAGCAGGCCACCGCCGATGCGCGCACTTGGCCTTGGGAGGCGCCGGAACCGACTTCCTTTGGACCCGCCGCCAAGGCTGTTGCGGAGGAGCATCTAGAGGCGGCGGGAGGCTTTCTGGCGGAACACGGTCTAAAATCTAAGGACCTGGATCTGGTGGGCTTTCACGGTCAGACTGTCTGGCACGAGCCGCCCGGCCGCACCCGAGCCGAAGGGCGCACGGTTCAGCTCGGTGAGGCCGAGATTCTGGCGCGGGGCCTGGGTGTGCCGGTCGTCTTCGATTTCCGCACCGCCGATGTTGCGGCTGGAGGGCAGGGCGCGCCGTTGGCCCCGATCTATCACGCCGCGAGAGCGCGCGCGTCCGGCCTGGAGCCGCCGTTGGCCGTGCTCAATCTGGGCGGGGTCGGCAATATCACCCTGATCGGTCCGGGCGATGAGATCGTCGCTTTCGACACCGGCCCCGCCAATGGCATGATTGATCTATGGGTCCAAAAGCTGACGGACAAGCGGTTCGACGAGGGCGGGGCTTTGGCGGCGGCCGGGCAAACCCATGCACCCGCGCTTAGCGCTTATCTCGCCCATCCTTATTTCAGCGCGTCGGGCGCCAAGTCGTTGGACCGCTATGACTTCGATTTTGGCCCCGTGGCGCATCTGTCGCTCGAAGACGGCGCGGCGACGCTGACTGCTTTTGCCGCTGAGGCCGTGGCCTTGGCCATGCGCGGCGCTCGGCATCCGCCGTCCACCCTGATCGTCTGCGGCGGGGGGCGGCTTAATCCTGTGCTGGTAGAGGCCATTCGTTCGCGGGTTGAGGCGAGCGTAACGGACGCCGACTCGCTGGGCTGGCGCGGAGACGCGATCGAGGCGGAGGCCTTCGCCTATCTGGCGGCGCGCGCCTTCAAGGGTCTGCCGATCAGTTTTCCGGGAACCACCGGAGCGCCTCGGCCCCTGACCGGCGGCCGGGTCATTGACCCTATGGGGCGGGTTTTGACGCCGCCTGCTGCTTGAGGGTGGCGAGGGTCGTCTGTTGTTGGGGCGTGCAGGTGGACTGGCCGCACTGGAGTTCAAGCGCTTCCATTATGACTGCGGGCATAAATTTGCTGATCGCCGTACCGTTACGAGCGGCCAGTTCGGGCAACTTTTGACGCATGACCTGGCCGGTGGGGCTTTGATAAAAGGCGAGAATATCAGCCAGCTGACGCTCGTCGAAGGTCTCAGCGTAGGCTTCCGCCTGGGAGTCGAGCATTTTTGGTAGGTATTTGCGCAAAACCTGCTGCATGAATTCGCCCGTTTTGGCTCGGTTCGCGGCGGCTTCGGCGGACTCTCCAGGCCGTGCAGCCTGCAACGAAGCCATGACGCGGTCCATGGCCGCAGAGACATTGGCCATACCGCCCTGCGCCTCGAACACAGCCCTGGCTAGCCTCAGGCGCCCGGCGCTGATCGGAGGAGATTGAGGGGTCTGAGCCTGAGCCAAGCTGCTGGTGAGGGCGATGGTAAAAATGGCGCCCGCGACAGCTACGAACTTGAACGCCATAGGTCCTCCTTACAGCGCGATGCGCTTTGATCTACGCGGGCTTAGCCGCCAGCCGTTTGTCCAGATAGGCGCCCACACGCTGTTCGACTTCCGTCAGTTGGTCCTGCCAAAAGTGGGTCGCGCCCTCGACCAGTTCATAGTCGATGACGATGCCCTTTTGGGTGCGCAGCTTTGTGACGACCCGCTCCACTTCGACCGGCGGCACGACGGTATCGACCTGCCCGTGCAAGAACAGGCCGGAAGCCGGGCAGGGGGCCAGGAAGCTGAAGTCATACATATTGGTCGGCGGGGAGACCGAGATGAAGCCGTCGGTTTCCGGACGGCGCATGAGCAGCTGCATGCCGACCCACGCGCCGAAGCTGTAGCCCGCCACCCAGCACTGCGATGCGGTGGGGTTGGTGGTTTGCAGCCAGTCCAGCGCCGTGGCGGCGTCGGCCAGTTCGCCGATGCCGGAATCGAACTCGCCCTGGCTGCGGCCCACACCGCGGAAATTGAAGCGTAGGGTGGCGAAACCCCGTTTCATGAACAGGTGAAAGAGTTGCACCGACACCGGGTTGTTCATATGCCCGCCCGCCTTGGGGTGAGCGTGCAGGATCAGGGCGATGGGCGCCGTGTCCTTCTTTCCGGGGGAATAGCGCCCCTCGATCCGGCCGGCGGCGCCGGTCAGAACCACTTCAGGCATGGTCACTCCACTGCATGTTTGCGATCACCCCGGTTGGCTCCGGCGACTGCACACGACCAGCCCATAATACTTGACTGGGCTAGTCAGGTTTCTTACATCCGATCCAGTTCGTCGTGCGGGACGCCCCGGCGGCGGAGGCGCGGTTTGTAACACAGGCCGCCAAGGTTGCGCGGGTTTTCTGTGTCGCCTGCGTTTCGCGCCCATCGCGCGTCAAGGAGCCGAAATGCGCCTCAGCAGCAAGGGCCGGTACGCAGTGATGGCGATGGTTGATCTGGCGCGTCATTCAGGCGCGGGCGAGCCGGCCAAGGCCGTGTCTCTGGCCGAGATTTCTCGCCGCCAGGACCTATCCTTGGCCTATCTGGAACAGCTCTTCACCCAGCTTCGCCGCTCAGGTCTGGTCAATAGCGTGCGCGGGCCGGGCGGCGGCTATCGCTTGGCCCGGCTGGCTGGTGATTTGGCAGTGGCCGATATCGTGGCCGCCGTGGACGAGCCCATCGAGGCGGTGCGCTGCACCTCTAAGCAAACCGGCTGCATGCCGGGGGGCGAGCGCTGCTTGACCCACGACCTGTGGCAAGCCCTGGGCGATCATATCCACGACTTTCTGGCGGGAGTTTCGCTGGAGGATGTCATCGAAGGCCGGCTTAAGGCCCGCCGGTTCGAGGCGGCCTGATGAGCGAACCTCGGGTCTATCTCGACTATAACGCCACCGCGCCGATCCGCCCCGAGGCGGAAGCGGCTGTGCTGGCGGCTCTGCGGATCGGCGGCAATCCCTCCTCGGTGCACGCGGCGGGGCGAGCAGCGCGGGCGGTGGTGGAGCAGGCGCGCCTGGATGTGGCCGCCCTGGTCGGCTGCGGGACGGGCGCGGTGGTGTTCACCAGCGGCGGGGCGGAGGCCAACGCCCTGGCGGTGCAAAGTGCAGTCAAGGCCGGTTCGCGGCGCCTGATCGTGGGCGCGACGGACCATGAAACCGTATTGGCGAGTGCGGAAGCGTCCGCCGCCGCCGTTGAGCTTTGGCCGGTGGATGGGCGCGGGGTGGCCGATCTGGCTTGGCTGACAGCCCGGTTGGCGGCTTGGGACCCGGCGGACGGCGCGCCTTTTGTGGCGCTGATGGCGGCTAATAACGAAACCGGCGTGATCCAGCCCGTGGCTGAGGCTGCGGCCTTGGTGCGCGCGGCGGGCGGTTGGCTTCACGTGGATGCGGTTCAAGCTGCGGGCAAGATTGATATCGATTTCAAGACGCTGGGCGCAGATACTTCAAGCCTTTCTGGCCATAAGCTGGGCGGGCCTCAGGGCGTCGGCGCTCTGGCCTATGGACCTAGAGCCAAGCTGTCTCGCGCTCTGCATGGCGGCGGTCAGGAGCGCGGTCTGCGCGCCGGCACCGAGAACCTGTCCGGCATCGCAGGATTTGGCGCAGCGGCCCGCGCCGCCCGTGCTGAGATGGCCGGTGGCTCGACCCAGGCGCGGTGGCGCGATGCGGCGGCGGAACGTCTCGTGCGCGAGGCGGGCGTAACGGTGTTGGGCCAAGAGGCGCCCCGGCTGGACGCGACCCTGTGTTTCGCGGCGCCGGGGTTCACCTCCGAGCTTCAAGTCATGCAGATGGATTTGGCGGGCGTGATGGTGTCGGCCGGTTCGGCCTGCACATCCGGCAAGGTCAAGCCGAGCCGCACGGTGGAGGCCATGGGCCGGGCCGACCTCGCGCCCTACGTTCTGCGCGTGTCCGGCGGCTGGGACAGTACGGCGGACGATTGGGAGCGCTTTGTCGACGTGTGGCTGGCCGCCTATGCCCGCCACGCCCAGCGCCATGCGCGCCAACCTCAGATGGCGGGAGCCTGACCCATGGCCGCTGTCACCAAGACCATTGAACAGGTCGCCGCCCTGGAAGGGGATAAGTACCAGCACGGCTTTGTCACCGATATCGCCCAGGACTTTGCGCCCAAGGGCCTGAACGCCGACACCGTCCGCTTCATCTCGGCCAAGAAGGGCGAACCGGAGTGGATGCTGCAATGGCGCCTTGAGGCCTTCGAGCGCTGGCAGGCTATGGATGAGCCCACCTGGGCGCGGGTGCACTATCCGAAGATCGACTATCAGGACCTTTATTACTACGCGGCGCCCAAGCCCAAGACCGGGCCCATGAGCCTGGACGAGGTGGATCCGCAGCTGTTGGAAACCTACGCCAAACTGGGCATTCCCCTGCGCGAACAGGAGGTGCTGGCCGGGGTGCAGGGCGCGCCGAAATACGCGGTGGACGCGGTGTTCGACAGCGTCTCGGTGGTGACCACCTTCAAGAAGGAGTTGGCCGAGGCCGGGGTTATCTTCTGCTCCATGTCCGAAGCGGTGCGCGAGCATCCGGAACTGGTGAAACAGTATCTCGGGTCGGTCGTGCCCGTGTCGGACAACTATTTCGCCTGCCTCAATGCGGCGGTCTTCTCCGACGGCTCGTTTGTCTATGTCCCTCCGGGGGTTCGCTGCCCCATGGAGCTGTCGACCTATTTCCGCATCAATGCCGAAAACACCGGCCAGTTCGAGCGCACCCTGCTGATTGCCGATAAGGGGGCCTATGTCTCCTATCTGGAGGGCTGCACGGCGCCCATGCGCGACGAGAACCAGTTGCACGCCGCCGTGGTCGAGCTGGTGGCTCTCGACGACGCCCAGATCAAATATTCCACCGTGCAGAACTGGTATCCCGGCGACGCCGAGGGCAAGGGCGGCATCTATAACTTCGTGACCAAGCGCGCGGACTGCCGCGGCGATCGGTCAAAGGTGTCCTGGACCCAGGTGGAAACCGGATCGGCCATCACCTGGAAGTACCCCTCCTGCATCCTCAAGGGCGAGGATTCGGTGGGCGAGTTCTATTCCATCGCGGTGACGAATGGACGCCAACAGGCCGACACCGGCACCAAGATGGTCCACCTGGGCAAGGGGTCCCGCTCACGCATCATCTCCAAGGGCATTTCGGCGGGTCGTTCTTCCAACACCTATCGGGGTTTGGTGTCCGCCCACCAAAAGGCGTCCGGCGCACGCAACTTCACCCAATGCGACAGCTTGCTCATCGGCAAGCACGCGGCGGCCCACACAACGCCCTATATCGAGGCGCGCACCGCTTCGGCCCACTTCGAACACGAGGCCACCACCACCCGCCTGTCCGAAGACCAGCTGTTCTACGCCATGCAGCGCGGCCTGGGTCAGGAGGAGGCGGTGTCCCTGCTGGTCAACGGCTTCGTGCGCGAGGTGCTGCAGGAACTGCCCATGGAGTTCGCCGTGGAGGCCCAGAAGCTGGTGGCGATCTCGCTTGAGGGGTCAGTGGGATGAGGCGCACCCCCATCCGTCATCCCACGGTCGCCGGAACGGCGATCCGGGGGACCCAAGCCACGATGACCGAGCGGATACCTCGCTTGGGTCCCCCGGTTCGGCCTTCGGCCGACCGTGGGATGACGATTATTTAGGAATGACAATGCTTTCCATTCAAAACCTCCACGTCTCCATCGGCGAGGCCGAAATCCTCAAGGGCCTGTCCCTTCAGATTCCGGCAGGCGAAGTGCACGCGATCATGGGGCCAAACGGGGCGGGTAAGTCGACCCTGTCCTATACTCTCGCGGGCCGCTCAGGGTACGAAGTGACCGAGGGTTCGGCGACGCTGGACGGCGAGGACCTGCTGGCGCTTCAGCCTAATGAGCGGGCGGCCAAGGGCGTGTTCTTGTCTTTCCAGTATCCGCTGGAAATCCCTGGCGTTCCGACCCTGACCTTCATCCGCGCCGCGCTCAACGCCCAGCGCAAGGCGAGGGGCGAGGACGAGGTGTCTGCACCCGCGTTCCTGAAGCTGGCGCGCGCGGCAGCGGGGAACCTGAAGATCGACTTCGACATGCTCAAACGTCCGCTCAACGTCGGCTTTTCGGGCGGTGAGAAGAAGCGCATGGAAATTCTTCAAATGGCGATCCTTTCGCCCCGTCTGCTGATCCTTGATGAGACCGATTCTGGCCTGGATATCGACGCCCTTCGCATCGTCTCCGAAGGCGTCAACGCCATGCGTTCGCCCGAGCGGTCCATGCTGGTAATCACCCACTATCAGCGCCTGCTCGACTACATCAAACCGGACCGCGTGCATGTGCTGGCCGGTGGCCGGATTGTCGCCTCGGGCGGGCCGGAACTGGCGCTGGAATTAGAGGCCAAGGGCTACGATCAATACGGGAAGGCCGCGGCGTGATGGCCCAGAAATCATTTTCCTTCCCCCTCGAGGGGGGAAGGGCAGGGATGGGGGTGCTCTCGCCGCCCTTTAAGGGTCCCGCTAGAGGCGCTCCGCCTCCTGCGCCATTCGCCCCCATGTACTGCACTCACCCTCACCCCTGCCCCTCTCCCCTCGAGGGAGAGGGGTCGGCTTCTCGCGGGGCCGGCCAATGAGTTTGCTCAAGGCGATCAACGCCTGCGACGCCTCGCTCTTGCCGGGGCGCCGGGACGAGGCTTGGCGCTATAGCGACTTGCGCGGCCTGTTGCGCGCCATTCCTGAGGCCTCGCCCGAAGCGCCCCGCCCGCAGACCGCTGCGCCCCTGGGCGAAGTGGGGACGCAGAATCAGATCGTGGTCGTCAATGGACGCTGCGACACCCCGACCTTCCGGGCGGCGGCCGGTCAACAGACCAGCCTGCGTCTGAGGATCATCGCGCGGGCCGACCACACCTTGCATCAGGGCTCTTTCACTATCGACCTCGAGGCCGGCGCCGATCTGACCGTGATCGAGACCTATGAGGGCGATGGCCTGGGCTATGTGTCCGACTTTTCGCTGGCGATCAGCTTGGGCGAAGGCGCGCGGCTGGAGCGGATTGTGCTGTTGGATGAACCGTCCGACGCCATTTCCATCAGCGTCAGCGAGATCGATCTGAAGCCCGGCGCTCGCCTGGTCCAGACCGTGATCGCGTCAGGCGCCAGGCTGCAACGTCATGAAACCCATGTGCGCCATCCCGGCGGCGGGGCGGACGTTCGGCTGGACGGGCTCTATCTGCTGGACGGCAAGCGACATGCCGACCTGACCACGGTCCTGGCCCATATCGCCCCGGACGGTGCGACGAACCAACTGACCAAGGGCCTCGCCAAGGATCAGGCGCGGGGCGTTTTTCAGGGGCGCATCCTGGTGGAGGAGGGCGCTGATCGCACCGACGCTCGCATGGGCCACCACGCCCTGTTGCTCAATGACGGTGCGGAGATCGACGCCAAGCCCGAGCTGGAAATCTATGCCGACGAGGTGTCCTGCACCCACGGAAACACCATCGGCTCATTGGACGATGCGGCGCTGTTCTACATACGCTCGCGGGGCCTGCCGGAGCCTGAAGCTCGGGCCCTGCTGATGGAAGCCTTTGTCGGTGAAGTGGTCGAACGGATCGAGCACGAGGGCGCGCGCGACGCCGTGCGCGCTTGGGTCGCCCGCCGCCTGGAGGCGATGGCATGAACGCGCCCGCCAATCTTCAGGCATTTGACGTTGAGGCGGCTCGCGCTCAGTTCCCGATCCTGGGCCGCGAGGTCCACGGCAAGCCGCTGATCTATCTGGACAGCGGCGCCTCGGCGCAGAAGCCCCAGGCAGTGATCGACGCCATGAGCGGGCTGATGCAGCGCGCCTACGCCAATGTTCACCGCGGCCTGCACACCCTGGCCAATGAGACCACCGACGCTTACGAAGCCGCGCGCCGCAGCGCGCAGGGGCTGATCAACGCCGCTAGTCCCAATGAGGTGGTGTTCACCCACGGAACCACCGAGTCCATCAATCTGGTCGCTTCAGGCCTGGGCCAGTCCATCGCGCCGGGGGACGAGATCATCGTCTCCCAGATGGAGCACCACGCCAATATCGTGCCCTGGCACTTCCTGCGCGAGCGGCTCGGTGCGGTGCTGCGGTTTGTGCCCGTGACGGACGACGGCCGCCTAGATCTGGAGGCCTACTACGCCTTGCTCGGCCCGCGTACGCGCATGGTGGCCCTGACCCACATGTCCAATGTGCTGGGCACCATCAACCCGGCCAAAGCGATCATCGCGGCGGCCCACGCGGCGGGCGTTCCGGTGCTGCTCGACGGGGCCCAGGGCATCGTCCACCTTGAGGTGGATGTGCAGGACCTGGACGTGGATTTCTACGCCTTCTCAGGTCACAAGCTCTACGGCCCCACCGGCATCGGCGTGCTCTACGGCAAGGCCGAGCGCCTGGCCGCCTTGCCGCCTTATCAGGGCGGCGGGGAAATGATTGGCGAGGTCAGCGAAGATCGCATCACCTATGCGGATCCGCCACACCGCTTTGAGGCGGGCACGCCGGCCATCATCGAGGCTATCGGCCTGGGGGCGGCCATCGATTGGCTGGCCGGTCTGGATCGGCGCGCGGTGCTGGCCCATGAGGAGGCGCTGTACGCCCGGGTCAAAAGCGGCCTGGAAGGCGCCAACTGGCTGACCGAGATCGGCCAGGCGCCGGGCAAGGGCGCGATCTTCTCCTTCGCCATTGAGGGCGCCCACGCCCACGACGTCGCTCAGATACTGGATCGCTATGGGATCGCCGTGCGCGCGGGAACCCACTGCGCAGAGCCTCTCATGCGGCGCTTTGGCCTGACCTCCAGCGCGCGTGCTTCTTTCGCCCTATATAATACCCTTGAAGAGGCCGACGCCTTTGTCGAAGCCTTGCACAAGGCCCGCAGTTTCTTTGCTTGAACGCCATGGATGACGCCGACGTGAATGCTCAAACCCCCGCGCCGCCGCCGACTCAGGCGGAACTGGATGTCCTGACCGATAAGCTTATCGAACAGCTGAAGACGGTCTATGACCCGGAAATTCCGGTCGACATCTATGAGCTCGGCCTCATCTACAAGGTCGATGTGTCGGACGACCGTGAGGTGGCGGTCGAGATGACCCTGACGGCGCCGGGCTGCCCGGTGGCCGGCGAGATGCCGGACTGGGTCAGGGACGCAGTGCTGAAAGTCGACGGCGTGAAGGGCTGCGCGGTCAACCTGGTGTTTGATCCGCCATGGGACCCCTCGCGCATGTCCGACGAGGCCAAGCTGCAATTGAATATGTTCTGAGCCTATTGTCGTTGTGAGAGACCGCCCCATGGACGCCCCGATCCAGACCCGAGCCCGCCGCCCCCGGCCCCAGGTGGTCAGCCTGACCGAACGGGCCGCCGAGCGCGTGCGCGAGATCATGGCCAAGGCCGAACAGCCCTATGCCGGCCTGCGTGTAGGGGTGAAGAACGGCGGCTGCGCGGGCATGGAATACACCCTGGAATACGCCGCCGCCGCCGATCCGCTGGATGAGGTGATCGAGGATAAGGGCGTGCGTATTATGGTGGAGCCCAAGGCGGTGCTGTTTTTGCTGGGCTCGCAGATCGACTATGAAACCAGCAAGCTGTCCGCCAAATTCACCTTCCGCAACCCCAACCAGACCGACGCCTGCGGCTGCGGAGAGAGCGTGACGATCATCCCGGCGGGGGAGTAGGGCCTTAGGCCGCCGCCGTCACCAACTTGATCGGTTCGGCGCTCGTCACCCGATTGCGGCCTGAGCGTTTGGAGGCGTAGAGCGCTGCGTCGGCGCGTTCCAGCAGGTTGGCGGCTGTCTCATTGCCGCGCAGTTGCGCCAGTCCGGCGGAGATGGTGATGGTGCCCAGCTCCTCATTGGTGGAGCGGCGGCGCAGCATGCGTGAGGCGACTTCTTCGCGGATTTCTTCCAGGATCGCCTTGACGCTCGCCACGCTCTCATTGGGAAAGATCATGCCGAATTCTTCACCGCCATAACGCGCGGCGAACCGGGGCGGAGCGGCCATGCGGCCCATAACCGAAGCCACGTAACGGATCACCTGGTCGCCGGTTTGATGGCCCCAGGTGTCGTTGAAGTTTTTGAAATGGTCGATGTCGAGCACGGCCAAGCACAGGGGCTCGCCGGTTTTTTCCGCCTCGTCCCGGGCGCGGGTCAACTCCTCGTCAAAGGCCTTGCGGTTGGCGAGGTTGGTCAGGGAGTCGGTCGTGGCGTCGCGGCGCACCTGTTCCAGGTGGTCCTTGAGGCGGTTCACTTCGGAGGTGGAATCCTTCAGGCGCTTTTCCAGCGACTTATTTTCCCGCTGGGTCCGGCGGGTCGCTTCGTTGAGCGTGTTGACCAGCTTGCGCACGGAGTCGGCGCCGCTGTCCTGGGTCAACTCTTTCGTGGCGTCGGCCAAGGTGGCGCCATAGGCGGCGCTGGACTTCATGGCTTCGCCAATGGCCGAAGACACGGTGTCCAATTCGCGGCTCAATTGGTCGCCGGCGTCGCGAATCTGTTCGCTCAGTTTAGCCTTGGGCAGGTAGGCGGCGGCCAGATCCTCACTGACGGCCTCGGTGATCGGTTCGCCCGCGCTGACCATGCGCTCGATCTCGACGGCTAAGGACCCTTTGGGGTCGCCCACGCAATGCAGCCACAGTTCATAGTTCAGCGGAGTCGGCCAAACCTTATGCCTGTCCATCAGGTCCAGGGCGTTGTGCGCCAGGCGGTAGGCCTCAGGGCCCCGCAAGATGGCTTCAACTTCCGCAGTCATTCACCAAGACTCCCCAACATCGATCAACGCCCCTTAGAGCCAAACCCTATGAGCAAGTGCTGAAACTGAAGTTAAGGTGAGCCATAAAACCTAGCCATATGGTTTAGTTTTTTCAGGCTCTCGATCCGGGTTGCGCGCCTAATCGTCTTTTCCGACAACTGATGCGCGAGGCGGTGCGCGCGTAAGGAAAGCGGGGGTTTCGGCGCCAAATCCGACCACCGTACGCTCGTCGTCCCGTTCGCGATCATGGCGGCGGGCCGGCGCTTCTGCAGGGGCGGGACGCGGCGCCGGATTGGCGGCGCGGGGCGTAGGCTCTTGCCTTGCGCGCGGGGGTCTGGCGTCCCGCGGGGGCGCGGGCGGCGCCTCGGTGATCGCGGCGGGGGCAGGGGGCTTGTCGGGATGCACCGGCGTGCGAGCGGCGAGCTCACCCGGCTCTTCGCGGCGGCGACCCCGGTCGCGGCTGCTGCTGCGCGCGCCGCGGCCTGACTCGCGGCCGCCTTCACGCGGTTCGCTGCGCGCTTGGCTGAAGTCTAAATCCAATGTGACGTCCTGCGGAGTCTTGCCGATGAGCTTCAGAACCTTGTCCAGGCCCCGGCTGTCGGCGGGCGTCACCAGCATAAAGGTCTGCCCCGAGCGCCCGGCCCGGCCGGTGCGGCCGATGCGGTGGACATAATCGTCGGCATGATGCGGGACGTCATAGTTGAACACATGGCTGACGTCGGGGATATCCAGGCCGCGCGCGGCGACGTCCGAGGCCACCAGCAGGCGCAGGTCGCCCTTGCGGAAGTTATCCAGTGTGCGCGTACGCACGCTCTGGTCCAGGTCGCCGTGGATTGCCGCCGCGTCAAAGCCGTGGGCCTTCAGCGACTTGGCGACCACATCGACCTCGGTCTTGCGGTTGCAGAAGACGATGCCGTTCTTCACATCGGCCCGTTCGATCAAGGCCCGCAGCGCCAGGCGCTTGGCCTTGGGATCGGCCGACGGGATGCGGACGAGGTTTTGGGTGATGTTCTCGCCGGTAGTGGCCGGGCGGCTGGCCTCAATACGCACAGGGTCGTTGAGAAACTGGGCGGTCAGCCGGGTGATCTCCGGCGGCATGGTGGCCGAGAAGAACAGAGTCTGTTTCTTGGCCGGCGTGAGTTTGAAGATGCGCTCGATGTCGGGGATGAAGCCCATGTCCAACATGCGGTCGGCTTCGTCGACCACCATGATCTGCACGCCCGTCATCAGCAGCTTGCCCCGCTCGAAGTGGTCGAGCAGGCGGCCGGGCGTGGCGATCAGCACATCGACGCCCCGGTCCAGCTTGCGCTCCTGGTCGGCGAAGGAGACGCCGCCGATCAGCAGGGCCCAGCTCAAATTGCGGCCCTTGGCGTATTTCTCGAAGGAGGCGGCCACCTGGTCGGCCAGCTCGCGCGTGGGCGCGATGACCAGGGAGCGCGGCATGCGCGCCTTAGACCGGCCCGCAGCCAAGCGGTCGATCATCGGCAGGGTGAAGGCGGCGGTCTTGCCGGTGCCGGTCTGGGCGATCCCCAGCACGTCGCGGCCGGCCAGGGCGACGGGAATGGCCTGGGCCTGGATCGGAGTCGGGGTGTCGTAACCGGCGTCGGTCACGGCCTTGAGCACTTCGGGGCTAAGCCCCAGGTCGGAAAAGCTTGTCATGTCCTGATTATCTAGCCGGTGATCCGAGCCCAATGCTTGGGCGCCATCGGTTCATAAGGTCCGGCGAACTTGGCCGGAACATAGGATTTCAAGGGCTCTTGTCAATCTGAGCCGCAGTCGCAAGGACGCCAAAGTGCAGGCTCGCCGAATTTGCAGGCTCAAAGGTCCAGGTCTTCGGCGGCGAACTCGGCGTTTTCCTGGATGAAGCGGAAGCGCAGTTCGGGCTTGCGGCCCATCAGGGTTTCCACCAGGGACAGGACCGCGTCTTCGGATCGGGGCAGGGTAACCCGGGCCAGGGTGCGGCTGGCCGGGTCCATGGTGGTTTCCTTCAACTGGTTCGGATTCATTTCGCCCAGGCCTTTGAACCGGCCGATTTCCGGCTTCTTGCCCTTGAACTCTGTCTCCAAAAGCTCGTCCTTGTGCAGGTCGTCGCGGGCATAGACCGTCTTGCCTCCATGGCTGATCCGGTAGAGCGGAGGCAGAGCCAGGAACAGACGGCCCGCGCGGATCATGTCCGGCATGGTGCGGTAGAAAAAGGTGATCAGCAGCGAAGCGATGTGGGCGCCGTCTACGTCCGCGTCGGTCATGATGACGATGCGCTCGTAACGCAGGTCCTCCTCGCGAAAGCGCGAGCCGCCCTGCACGCCGAGGGCCAGCATCAGGTCGGATAGCTCGCGGTTCTGGTCGGCTTTCTCGCCGGTGGCGGAGGCGACGTTGAGGATCTTGCCGCGCAGGGGCAGGATCGCCTGATTGCGCCGATTGCGCGCCTGCTTGGCCGAGCCGCCGGCGCTGTCGCCTTCGACGATGAACAGCTCCGCGCCCGCCGACGAGGCGTCGGCGCAGTCAGCTAGCTTGCCCGGCAAGCGCAGTTTGCGGGTGGCGGAGGCGCGGGCCACCTCCTTGTCCTTGCGGCGTTTGAGGCGCTCCTCGGCGCGCTCGATGACAAATTCCAGGAGGCGGTCCGCCATCTTCGGCGCAGCGGTCAGCCAGTGGTCGAACGGATCGCGCAAAGCCGCCTCGACCAGGCGCTGGGCGTCGGCCGAGGACAGGCGCTCCTTGGTCTGGCCTTGGAATTCGGGGTTACGGACAAATACCGAGATCAGAGCGCCGGCGCCGGAAACGACGTCCTCGGCGGTGATCAACCCCGCGCGCTTTTCGCCGGTCATCTCAGCATAGGCCTTCAGGCCCCGCGTCAAGGCCGCCCGCAGACCTGCCTCGTGCGTGCCGCCTTCCGGCGTCGGCACGGTGTTGCAGTAGGATTGCATAAAGCCGTCCGCCTCGCCGAAGCCCTGAGGGCTCCAGGTGACGGCCCATTCCACGGCCCCGCCTTCGCCCTTGCGCTCGATACGGCCGTGGAACGCCTCCGGCGTTACAGTTTCCACACCTTGGGTGCGTTCGGCGAGAAAGTCCGCCAGGCCGTTGGGGAAGTGGAAGGTCGCCGTCTCCGGCGTGGCGTCGGTGATGCGCGCCTTCGCGCAGCTCCAGCGGATCTCAACGCCCCGAAAGAGGTAGGCCTTGGAGCGCGCCATGCGATGCAGGCGGGCCGGCTTGAACGCGGCGTCCTCGCCGAAGATCGCAGGGTCCGGGCTGAAGGTGACGGAGGTGCCGTGTTTGCGCGTCGCGCCGAGCTTTTCGAGCTTGGAGGTCGGCTTGCCGCGCGAATAGGTCTGGCGCCACTCAAAGCCGTCTTTCCAAACGGTGATCTCGACCCGTTCCGACAAGGCGTTCACCACTGAGACGCCGACGCCATGCAGGCCGCCGGAGGTTTCATAGGCCTTGCCCGAGAATTTTCCGCCCGAGTGCAGCTTGGTCATAATGACCTCGAGCGCCGACAGGCCGGGAAACTTGGCGTGGGCGTCTACCGGCATGCCGCGCCCGTCATCCTTCACCGTGAGGGCGCCGTCCTCGTCCAGGCGCACCTCGATCAGCTTGGCGTAACCGGCGACGGCCTCGTCCATGCTGTTGTCCAGCACCTCGGCGAACAGGTGGTGCAAGGCGCGCTCGTCGGTGCCGCCGATATACATGCCGGGGCGCTTGCGCACGGGCTCCAGGCCCTCGAGCACCTCGATGTCCTTGGCCGAATAGCCTGACGACGCCGGTTCGGCATGGCTTTGCAGCGGCGACGCCGGCGCAGGGGCCAGGGCGTCGTCGAACAGATCAGCGGCGGGCAATTTCGGGGACGCGGCCTTGGACATCGTTGCGCAGCTTGGGACGATTCGGATGAGGTCGGGTATGAGACCGCCCGCACAGCCAATCAAGCGTTCGCTGTAATCCTGGCGCTGTTGGGTGTTCGCGTCCATATAACGGCCAGGGGCTCAGACCGGATAAGCCATGTTCAGACCGATTGGGATCGCCCTGCTCGCCGCCTTAGGCTGCTCGTCCGCCGCTTTCGCCCAGGAGGCCACGGTGGGCGTGGAGGCGGGACCGGACAGCTTCCTATATGGCAGCCTGATGAGGCCCGCCGCCGCGGCGCCCATGCCCGCGACCTATGTTTTGATCGTGCCGGGCTCCGGTCCGACCGACCGCAACGGCAACTCGCCCGCAGCGAACATCAATCCCAACAGCTATAAACTCTTAGCGGAAGGACTCGCCGCCAGGGGCATAGGCTCGCTGCGCACCGACAAGCGCGGGGTGGGCGGCAGCGCGACGGCCATGGGACCGGAGTCTGATCTGCGCCTCAGCACCTACATCGACGACACGATCACCTGGGTCAAGTTCCTGCAAACGCAGCCGCAAGTGAAGTGCGTGGTGATCCTCGGCCATTCCGAAGGCGCCCTAATCGCCGCCCTGGCCGCCCAGAAAATCAAGACCTGCGGCGTGATTGAAGTTGCGGCCGCCGGCCGCCCTGCGGGTGACCTGATCGCCGGACAGCTGAAGACCGCCAAGGATGCGGGCAAGCTGTCTGACGAGACTTACGATCAGGCCATGCATATTCTTGATGAACTCAAAGCCGGAAGGCCGGTGGCGGAGGTGCCCCTGGCGCTGTCTTCCCTATTTCGACCCACCGTGCAGCCCTATCTGATATCGTGGTTGAACATCGACCCGATTGACGCCGAGAAGGGCCTCAGTCCTCTGATGGTGCTGCAGGGCGACCACGACCTTCAGGTCGGCGTTGAAGACGCCCGGCGCCTGGCCAATGTTTCGCGCGCGATCAGGCTGGTGGTGTTGCCGGGCGTCAATCATGTGCTGAAAATCGCCCCGGCGGAGCGTGAGGCCAATCTGGCGACCTATGCCGATCCGCAATTGGCCCTGGCGCCGGATGTGGTCCCGGCTATCGTCAATTTCATTGAGCATCCGCCGCAGTTTGTGCTGAAGCGATAAAAAAGGGCCGCAGATCCCTCTGCGGCCCTTTTCCGTCCCCTCGGTTGCCCCGAGCTACGGCTTTAGCACTTGTAGTACATGTCGAATTCGACCGGGTGCGGGTGCAATTGCAGCCGCATCACTTCTTCCATCTTCAGCTCGATATAGGCGTCGATGAAGTCGTCGCTCATCACGCCGCCCGCCTTAAGGAAGCCGCGGTCCTTGTCCAGGTTTTCCAGGGCTTCGCGCAGCGATCCGCAGACTTCCGGGATCTTCTTCTGCTCGCGCGGGGGCAGGTCGTAGAGGTTCTTGTCGGCGGGCGCGCCCGGATCGATCTTGTTGATGATCCCGTCCAGACCCGCCATGAGCAGCGCCGTGAAGGTCAGGTAGGGATTGCCCATGGGATCGGGGAAGCGAGCTTCTAGACGCTTGCCCTTCGGGCTGTCCACGTGCGGGATGCGGATCGAGGCGGAGCGGTTGCGCGCCGAATAGGCCAGCTTCACCGGCGCTTCATAGCCCGGCACCAGACGCTTGTAGCTGTTGGTGGTCGAGTTGGAGAAGGCATTGATCGCCTTGGCGTGCTTGATGATGCCGCCGATGTACCACAGGCACATGTCGGACAGGCCCGCGTACTTGTCGCCGGCGAACAGCGGCTTGCCGCCGCCCCAGATCGATTGGTGCACGTGCATGCCCGAGCCGTTGTCCGCGAACATCGGTTTGGCCATGAAGGTGGCCGTTTTGCCGTAGGCGGCGGCCACGTTGTGGTTCACGTACTTATACATCTGAAGCCGGTCGGCCATGACGATCATGGTGTCGAACTTCAGGCCCAACTCATGTTGGGCCGGCGCCACTTCGTGGTGGTGCTTTTCAGGCTTCATGCCCAGTTCGCCCATCACCGCCAGCATTTCGCCGCGCAGGTCCTGGGCGCTGTCCACAGGGTTCACCGGGAAATAGCCGCCCTTTGGGCCGGGCCGGTGGCCCATGTTGCCTTCAGGATAGTCCTTGGCGCTGTTGATCGGCAGTTCGGTCGCGTCATAGGAATAGCCGGTGTTGTTCGGCTGGGTCGACCACTTGACGTCATCGAAAATAAAGAACTCCGCTTCCGGACCGAAATAGACTGTGTCGCCGATGCCGGAGGCCTTGACGAAGTTCAGGGCTGACTTGGCGATGGAGCGGGGGTCGCGGTCATAGGGTGTGCCGGAGTCCGGGTTCACCACGTCGCAGAACAGGCACAGGGTCGTCTGCTGATAGAAGGGGTCGATATAGGCCGAATCCAGGTCCGGCCGCAGCTTCATGTCGGACTCGTTGATCGCCTTCCAGCCGGCGATGGAGGAGCCGTCGAACATGGTCCCGTCTTCCAGGAAGTCATCATCGACCAGATCGATGTCAAACGTCACGTGCTGCATCTTGCCGCGCATGTCGGTGAAGCGAACGTCGACGTATTTGACCTCCTTCTCCTTGATTTGGTTCAGGATATCTTTGGCAGTCGTCATAGCAATCGTCCCCTGAGGCTGGTGTAAAGGATAGGTTATTTAGACGGCGAGGGTCCCGGTTTCGCCTGTCCGAATTCGAATGACGTCCAAGATCTCCGAAACGAAAATCTTACCGTCGCCGATGCGGCCGGTTCGCGCGGCTGTTTGGATGGCCTCCAGCGCCGGCGCCAGTTGGGCGTCGGGCACGATGACCTCGATCTTGATCTTGGGCAGGAAGTCCACGACGTACTCTGCGCCGCGATAAAGCTCCGTGTGGCCCTTTTGCCGTCCATAGCCCTTGGCTTCGATTACGGTCAGGCCCTGCACGCCGAGTTCCTGCAAGGCTTCCTTCACGTCGTCGAGTTTGAAGGGTTTTATGACGGCTTCGATTTTTTTCATGAAAAGACTTTTCGACACGTTGCGAACCTAGGGCAAAAGCGGTTTGCGCTCCCTCGCCCGAAGGTCCGTCGGGGCAGGGAGCATGGCGAACCGAGCTTAACAAGGGGGCGGCGGCGCCAGTCTCGCCTGTCTAGCGGCTCGTCTCGTTGGCGCCTAGAGATTAGGCGCCATAAGACTATTTCTTGGTCTTCGCCTTAAATCCGCCGCTTCCTGCCACATTCCACAGAAAAGTCGAACATTCCTGAAACCGTTTTGCGCTTTGCGACCTCGACGCCGGCCTGACGAGCGCTATCGGGCGGTTCGCGTCTGAGGCCCTGGTCTTGGCAGAGGTTAGGACGTCTACAAGCGGCGCCATGAAATCAAGCGGCGGTCCGCCCTTGCGAGGGCGGGCGCACAGACCCCAAACTCGCACCGTTCGCGGCGGAGACAGCATGCCAGGTCCTGAAATTCTCACCAATTCCCAGGTGCGCGCCGCAGACGCCGCCGCCATGGCCGCCGGCACGCCTGGTCTCGACCTGATGACACGCGCGGGGCAGGCAGTGGTCCGCGCCGTGGACGCGCGTTGGCCGACCGGCGTGGTGGTGGTGTTGTGCGGCCCTGGGGCCAATGGCGGTGACGGCTTCGTTGCGGCCGAGTGCTTGCAGGCGCAAGGCCGGACGGTGCGTGTTGCGGGCATGGCGTCGCCTTTGGCTATGAAAGGCGACGGAGCGCTTGCGGCCCAGGCTTGGTCGGGTCCGATAGAACGTGTCAGTCCGGCTTTGTTCGTCGGCGCAGCGGTGATCGTCGACGCCCTGTTTGGCGCAGGGTTGGACCGGCCGCTGGAGGCCGGCGTGCAGACCCTGTTAAGGGCCGCCGCCGCTTCCGGCGCGCCCATTCTCGCCGTCGACCTGCCGTCGGGCCTAAACGGAGACACCGGGGCGCCCATGGGCTATGCGCCGCCATGCGCCGCCACGGTGACCTTTCATCGTAAGAAGCCGGCCCATGTTCTCCTGCCGGGGCGGGACCTTTGCGGCGAAGTCATTGTGGCCGACATCGGGCTGGAGCCGCCCCGGACGGCCAATCTGCTTGAGAACAACCCAGGGCTTTGGGCCGGACGTATGGCCTGGCCCACGGCGTCCGCCCACAAACACGTCCGGGGTCGCGTCATCGTCGTGTCGGGCGATGTGGCGGCCACGGGCGCCGCTCGGCTGGCCGCGCGAGGCGCGCTCCGGATCGGCGCGGGGGTGGTCACGGTTCTCACGCCGCCTGAAGCGCTGATCGTCAACGGCGCTCACCTGGAGGCGGTGATGTTGCGCCCGTTCGAGACCGATATGGAGTTGGAAGCCGCCGCCGCCCTGGTCGATGCGGCGGTAATCGGCCCGGCCGCCGGGGTCAATGAATCCACAGTGTCCAATCTGTTTGCTCTAGCGCGCACAGGGGCAGGCCTGGTGATCGACGCCGACGCCCTGACGGTGTTCAGCGAGGATCCGGAAGAAATGTTCTCGGTGCTGGACCGCGACGACGTGCTGACGCCGCATGTGGGAGAATTTGAACGGCTATTTCCCGGTCTTCTGAAATCCTCGCCCGAGCGGATCACGGCCGCGCGCGCGGCGGCTAAACGCGCTGGAGCGGTTGTCTTGCTCAAGGGCTCCGACACGGTGATCGCCGCGCCGGACGGTCGCGCGGTGGTGAATACCAACGGCTCGCCCTGGCTGGCCACGGCGGGGGCGGGCGATGTCCTGGCCGGGTTTGTCGCAGGGCTGATCGCCCAGGGCCTGGACAGCTTCGACGCGGCCTGCGCGGCGGTTTGGATCCACGCCGAAGCCGCATCCGTCTTTGGCCCCGGCCTGATTTCTGAGGACCTGCCGGGCCTCGTTCCCCCAGTCCTGGCCCGGCTTTATCAAGGCCGTGGCTAGAACCTATCAGGCAAAAATGCGCCGGGGGGTCGGGGCGACGATTTGCTTGATGATTTTGTCCGCCTCGATATAGACCAAGTCTGTAGCGGCTGTGGCGGAATGGTAGACGCAACGGCTTTAGGTGCCGTCGGGGCAACTCGTGGGGGTTCGAGTCCCTCCAGCCGCACCACGGCTTTCAGCGCAGCAGCAAGGGCGCCACCGAACGCTTTGGACGCCGCCGGAGCCGGTGGACGTCGGTAAGCGCAACAGGTCAACCTTGACAAATGTTGTCAAATATGACTACAAACAGGAAGGTTCGGGACACCCGAAATATCAACTGGGTCAAATCGGCCCAGAAGGATTTCGCCGATTTTCCAGTCCAGTCCGGGCGCGGGCTCGCGTTGCGGAAGCCCTGACGGTCGTCGCCGATGGCGCAACGCCGGACATGGCCAAGCCCCTCACTGGTCTCGGCTCGGGGATTTGGGAACTGGCTATCAAGGAGCGGGGAGACGCCTATCGCGTCGTCTACGCGCTGCAGATCGACGAGGACATCTGGGTGATTCACGCCTTCCAGAAGAAATCGAAGACCGGTATCGCCACGCCGAAGCAAGACATCGACCTGGTGAAAGAGCGGATCAAGCGTTTGAAGGAGGCTCTGGCATGAACGAGGAGAAGATCGAGTTTGTCCGTGGAAGCGGCAATGTGTTTCGCGACCTCGGCATGGAAGATGCTGACCTGCGTCAGCTCAAAGCCCTCCTCGCCGCTGAGATCATCAAAACCTTGGATGCTCGCAAGCTGACGGTGCGGGCGGCGGCGGCGGATACCGGTATTGCCGCCGCCGACTTTTCACGTATCCGCAGCGTCAAACTCGACCGCTTCACAGTGGATCGCCTCATGACGATCCTCGACAGGTTAGGACAGGAAGTAAAAGTGAAACTGTCCATCCGCCCACGCCCAGACGAAGCCCGACGGTCCCGCGTCGCTTAGTTCTATCGATCCAGGTCGGCCCCAGCGCCAACCTTCGATGCGCTTTGGGCTTGGAGGGCGCAAGGCGCCGTGACATAAGGCGCTTCGCTCGCCGCCCAGGATTATTCGATCCATCCGGGCGGCGCCGATGTTTTACGACCCCGCACAAGCGCGGCGCGGAACGACAAGCTCCGCCGCCGCACCGGAACCATGACCATGTCCATTCAGATCATTGAAAAATCGGGCGAAGGCCTCAGCCGCGTGTTCGGCGTGACTGTATCGGTCAGGGAGCTCAGTTTGCGCGCCGATGCCCGCATCGCCGAGATTTCTCCGCAGATGCAATTGAAGGGCTTCCGCCCCGGCAAGGTGCCGCCCGCCCACGTGCGCCGGGTCTACGGCCGTTCCATCATGGGCGAAGTGATTCAGCAGACCCTCAACGAATCGACCCAGAAGGCCATCGACGACGCCCGTCTGCGGCCCGCCGCCGAGCCGGATGTGAAGATCGAGTCGGACATGGACAAGGTCCTGGCCGGGCAGCAGGACCTGTCCTACGAAATCCAGCTGGAGGTGATGCCTGAGTTCACCCCGGTCGATCCCGCCAAGTTGTCCCTCGTCCGTCCGGTCTACACGCCGGCTCAAGCGGAGATCGACGAGGCTGTGGCCGAACTGGTCCAACAGAATCGAAGCTATGAAGCCAAGACCGGCAAGGCTGTCGACGGCGATATGGTGGTGATCGATTTTCTGGGCCGCATCGGCGGCGTGGCCTTTGAAGGCGGCGCCGCTGAAGACGTACAGCTGGTGCTCGGCTCAGGTCAGTTTATTCCCGGGTACGAAGAACAACTGATCGGCGTCAAAGCCGGCGACGAGGTCACGGTGAAGGTGACGTTCCCGGACGACTACGGATCAGAAGCCTTGAAGGGCAAACCGGCTGAATTTGAGGTCAAGATCAAGGATGTTCGCGCGCCACTGAAGACTAAGGTGGATGACGAGTTCGCCAAGACCCTGGGCTTTAATTCGCTCCAGGCGTTGAAGGATGCGGTGCGCGATCAGATTCACCAACGCTACGCCAATCAGTCCCGTTACAAGCTCAAGCGCGCCCTGCTCGATGTGTTGGACTCTGAGCACAATTTCCCGCTGCCCCCGCGCATGGTTGAAGGCGAGTTCGCCTCGATCTGGGATCAGGTCGAGGGTGATCGTCGCCAAGGCAATCTGCCGCCGGAAGACGCGGGCAAGTCGGAAGCCGAACTTAGGGCCGAGTATCGCAAGATCGCCGAGCGGCGCGTTCGCCTGGGCTTGGTCCTGGCCGAGATGGGTCGTGCGCACAATATCGTGGTGAGCGACCAGGAACTGACCGAAGCCGCCCGCAAGGAAGCCATGCGCTACGGCGCCCAGGCTCAGGAAGTGTTCGACTATCTGCGCAAGACGCCCCAGGCCCAGGCTCAACTGCGGGCGCCCATGTACGAAGACAAGGTGGTCGATCTGGTGTTCGGCCTGGCCACGGTCGAAGATAAGTCCGTCTCCAAGGACGAGCTGATGGCGGACGACGAGCTGCCGGAAAGCTACGGCGGCGAAGCCAAATCGGCCAAGCCCAAAAAGGCGGCCAAGGCTAAGACTGAGGCCAAGGAAGAGGCTCCTGCGGCCTCCGAAGCCAAGCCGGCCAAGCCCAAGGCCGCCGCCAAGCCGAAGGCGACCAAGGCTTAAGGCCCAACTTCCTGTGTCTGATGCGGCTCGGCTGAGCACTTAAGCGCGTCAGCGCCTTGCGCGCGCGCGGCTGGGACGCGATATGATGGGCCAAAGCCGGAGTCGAATCCGGCGCCGCCATTAGCAGATAGGGCTTTCCATGCGCGACCACATGCTCAACCTCGTTCCCATGGTGGTCGAGCAGACCAGTCGAGGCGAGCGCGCCTTCGACATTTTCTCCCGTCTGCTCAAGGAGCGGATCATCTTCCTGAACGGACCGGTCGAGGACGGCATGTCGGCGCTGATCTGCGCCCAGCTCTTGTTCCTGGAATCGGAGAACCCGAAGAAGGAAATTTCCATGTATATCAACTCGCCGGGCGGGGTGGTGACCTCCGGCTTGGCGATCTACGACACCATGCAATATATCCGCAGCCCGGTCTCGACCGTCTGCATGGGCATGGCGGCTTCCATGGGCTCGTTTCTGCTGACGGCCGGCGCCAAGGGCCAGCGCGTGGCCCTGCCCAACGCCCGTATCATGGTGCACCAGCCCTCAGGCGGCTTCCAGGGCCAAGCGTCGGATATCGAGCGGCACGCCCAGGACATCATCAAGACCAAGCGCAAGCTGAATGAGATTTACGCCAAGCACACCGGCCAATCGATCGAGGAAATCGAGCGGGTGCTGGATCGCGACCACTTCATGACCGCCGAAGAAGCCAAGGCTTGGGGGCTGATCGACCACGTCTACGAAAGCCGCGAAGCGGCCGAAGAGGACGCCAAGAAGAGCTAGCCGAGACTGGCTACATCGGCTGATCTCGCCATCGGCTTACCGCCGGCGGCGGGAAAATCAGCGCGGCGTGCCGCGTCGAGGGTTTACGTAGGCGCGATGCGCGGCCCTCGGTCGAGAGTCGCTCATGCGCCTCGGTCCAAGGCGGGAGGGCGCCATCGGGGGCTTGCCAGTGCGCCACCGCGGCCTCGTCGCACCATTCGGCCAGTTTGGGCATGATGGCGGCGTGGGCTGCGGCGTCTCGATAGGCCTTCATGGCCTCGATGTCGCTCCAGGCCGTCAAGGTCCAGAATACCCGACCTTTGTCGACCAATAGGCGTCCTGCGCGAAACCCGGGGACTGTCTTGGCCTGCCGGGCCGACTCGCCGCTGGCGGACAGAAACGCAGGTGCGGTCAGCCAGCTGGCCAGGCGCAGGCGAGTGACGGAAACATGCATGGTCGGCTCCGGTCATGGCGCGAAAGATGTGGGCGCCCTCAGCGTCCCTTAATAATTTTGCACGATGCTTCCGCCGAACTGCAAATGACGATGTTCAGAGGCGATGATGGTTGATGTGGCGCCAAGGGCTCCCACGGGGAGCGTTCTGAGGATGATCGATTGGGTCGAGAAGACCGTCATCCTTGTCCTGTTCATCGGTCTGCTGTCGCGCATCGGCGCCACCTTGGGCCACCACCCCTTCAACATATTGCTGCTGGTGTCGGACGGCATTGTCGTGGTGATGATGGTGCTGCGCCGGCGCACGGACGCGGTGTCCCAACTGCCGATTGACTGGCTCTTGGCCCTGGCGGCCACTGCGGCCCCCCTGATGGCGTCGGGCGGAGGTCATCCCCTCGTGCCGGAGGCCGTAGGCTATGGCCTCATGGCGACAGGTCTGTTCTTTAGCCTTTACGCCAAGACGGCGCTATGGCGCAGCTTCGGCCTGGTGGCGGCCAATCGCGGGGTCAAGAGCAGCGGTCCCTACCGGCTGGTGCGCCATCCCATGTACCTGGGTTACACGATCACCCAGGTGGGGTTTGTCCTGCTCAATCCCGTGTGGACCAACGTCACCCTCTACGGCGCGGCTTTCCTGTTGCAGATTATGCGTCTGCGCGCTGAGGAGGACTTGCTTTCGCAAGACCCCGCCTACGCCGCCTATATGCAGGTCACGCGATTTCGGCTGGTCCCAGGCGTTTTCTAAAGTCGCGAAGCGTACACGGCCAAGGCCTGATCCAAATCGGCGATCAGATCCTCAGCCTCTTCCAGTCCCACGTGGAGCCGCACCAGCGGGCCGCCCTGATCGGGGCGGGCGGGCCTGGACTTGAGTTGCGGGTCGCAGTGGATCGCCAGGCTTTCAAAGCCGCCCCAGGAAAAGCCCAGGCCGAAGATCTGCAAGGCGTCGATGAAGGCTTCCACGGCCGCAGGCGGGCCGGGTTGCAGCACCACGCCGAACAGACCGTTCAGCCCCTTGAAGTCCCGCTTCCACAGTTCGTAGCCGGGCGCGCCGGGCAGGCCTGGGCAAAGCACGCGTTTGACTTGCGGCTGCTCAGCCAGCCAGCCGGCGATTTTCAGGGCATTGCTTCCGTGCCGCTCAAGCCTGACGTCCAAGGTCCGCAGGCCGCGCAGCATGAGATAGGCGTCGTCGGGACCGACCGAGAGTCCCGCCTCCCGCAAAAACCGGTCCAACTGGGTCAGTATGGCCGGATCATTGGTTGAGGCCGACCCCATGAAAACGTCCGAATGGCCGCCCACATATTTGGTCAGGGCCTGGATGCTGACATCCACGCCGTGGCCCAGGGCGTCGAACAGCAGCCCGGCGCCCCAGGTGTTGTCGATGGCGGTGATGATGTTGCGTTCGCGCGCCAACTTGGCGATGGCGGGGATGTCCTGAATTTCGAAGGTGAGCGAACCGGGCGATTCCAGCAGGATCATCCGGGTCGCGGGTCCAGCGAGAGCCAAGACGTCCTCCGGATCGGCCGCGCCGGAAAAGCCGCGCGTGGCGATGCCGTAACTCTTGAGCAGGCCGTCGCAGAACCGGCGCGTCGGGCCGTAGATGCAGTCGGCGACCAATATCTCATCGCCGCCTTTGAGCAGAGCCAGCAGTACGCTGGTGGAGGCCGCTAGGCCGGAAGGAAAAAGCCGCGATCCCCTGGCGCCGTCCAACTCGGCGATGGCGTCGGCCAGCGCGGTCTGCATCGACAGGCCCAGCCGGCCATAGGTGTCATGACGCTCGTACAGCGCACGGGCGTTTGGCACCAACACGGTGGATCCGCGCTGCAGCGGCGGATTGACGGTTTTGACCCGCGCCTCGGCCTTAGCGCCGGCGCGGATCAACCGGGTCTTTTGCGAAAGCTCGTCGTGACTCATGCTGATTTCAATTAGGGGACAGGCGCCAAAGCGCCCGGCCGGGTTGCAATGCCGATGCGGCAAGCTTAGAGCCCGCCCCGATGGGCCGATCAAGGAACAAACTGACGACAGGGGTTTGCTGGGCGGTGATCGCCGCCCTGTGCCTGACGCTGATTGCGTGCGCACCGTCTGAGCCGGACACCGCGACGGCTGAATCGGATGTCGCGGCCGCGACCTTGGCGCCTGTGGCGTTGGGCGCCACCTTGTCCCGGGTTAAGGCCCGGCGGCGGCTGAAATGCGCTGTCAGCGAAGACAAGCCCGGCTTCGCCCAAAGAGGCCTGGGCGGACAATGGCGCGGGTTCGATGTGGACATCTGCCGAGCCGTGGCGGCGGCGGTGTTGGGGGATGCACGGGCGGTCGCCTTTACCGCCACCACCAGCCGCACGCGCTTTGCCGCGCTGCAATCGGGCGCGGTGGACGTGGTGTCGGGCGGGGGCGCCTGGACCTTTTCCCACGACGAAGCGCTCGGCATGAGTTTCGCCGGGATCAGCTACTACGATGGGCAAAGCTTTCTGGCGCGCAAGGCCGGACGCCTGCACACGATTGCGGATCTGGCCGGGTCGCGTATCTGCGTCTTGGGTGGAGCGGCCAGCCAGCAGGCCTTGGCGGACGTGTTCAAGGCCCGCGGCGAACCCTATCAGCCAGTGTTGAAGGACACCTTGGCCCAGGCCGTGGCGGCCTACCGGCGGGGCGATTGCGATGCGCTGAGCGAGGATGCCTCGGTCCTGGCGGGTGTACTGGGCCAAATGCCCCACCGCGGCGATCAGACCATCCTGCCCGGGTCCATTGCTGAGGAGCCCCTGGGCTTGATCGTGCGGGAAGACGACCCGCACTGGGCGGATGTGGTCAGGTGGACCTTGAATGCGCTCATCCTAGGCGAAGCCTTGGCTATCACAGCCCAAAATGCCGATGATCTTCGCCGACACTCCGACAACCCGGCGATCCGCCGGCTGCTCGGCGTGGACGGCGAGTACGGCCGCAGACTCGGCTTAAGCGAGGATTGGTCCTACCGGGCCTTGCGTCAGGTGGGCGACTACGGCGAGATATTTCAACGCAATCTGGCCGACCTGGGTTTGGAGCGCGGTCGAAACGCCTTGTGGAACGCGCCGCGTCCGGGGCAAATCTACGCGCCGCCCATGCGTTGAGTTGGGCTCATTTGAAGGCGTAAGTCAGCTTTCCGCCCAGGAATGTGCCCACCGGCCCGAAGGTTGAGGCCGGTCCCGGCGTGCGATCAGACAAGGGCTCTAAGCCGCACAAAAACCCCACGGCCGCCGTGACCTTCTGCGGTCCGAAGGTATGATCGACCGACGTGCGGTTGGCGGGCGGTTCTCCCGTCGCAGCCGGGTGGCGCGGGGCTATGGACAGGCGCGGGTCGGACAGATTGAACAGGGGTTTGGGCTGGGGACTTAAATAGATCGGCGTCTGGGCCTGAGCGGCGCCGGCGATGAGGGATGCGAGCAGGGACAACGCCAGCGCCGGCCGAAGAGTCATCCTGGAATCCTTCATCGTCATTCCAAATATGTGGGCGTGTTGCGACGGCATTCAAGCCGGCCCGGTAGCGATCTCGGCGTCCTCGCGGCCAGCCCACTCTGTCCATGAGCCGTCGTAGACCGGTGTTTCCCAGTAGCCCAGACGCGCAAGCGCCAAGGCCAGAATGGCGGCGCTGACGCCCGATCCGCAGGTGGCGATGATCGGGGCTTTCACGTCCACGCCCGCATCGGCGAACAGGCGCTCAAGCACTGATGGCGCGAGCAGGGCGCCGTCCGCGACGATGGCGCTGTGCGACAGGTTGCGCGAGCCGGGCATGTGACCGGAGGGCAGTCCCGGCCGTGGTTCCGGTTCGGCAGCGCTGAATCGACCTGCCGAGCGGGCGTCCAGCACCTGTTCATGGCGCGCCAGAGCGTCTTTGACCTGATCTATGCTGCGCAGCAATTGGGGCTGGAGCCGTGCGGTAAATGTTTGCGGTTCAAGAGCATATTGCGGCTGCCCCTGGTCCACAGGGCGACCCTCCGCCAGCCACCGGGGCAGGCCGCCGTCCAGAACAAAGACCTGATCGTGGCCCATCACACGGAAGTTCCACCACACCCGCGCCGCAGACAGCAGACCCATATGGTCGTAAATCACCACGCGGTCGCCGTCGCCTATGCCTAGGCGCCCGACGGCTTCCCCGAAATCTTCCGGCGAGGCCAGCATGTGGGGCAGGCTGGATGAGTGATCAGCGATTATATTCAGATCGAACAGAACTGACCCTGGAATATGGCCCCGAGCGTATTCGCCCTGGGGCGTCCTTGGATCGCCGGGCATGTAGAACGGCGCATCAACGATCTTCAGGTCCGGCTTGTGTCGCTCGCCCTGAAGCCACTCGGTTGAAACCAGCGGATTGGCCGGCGGGGACACGGTCAGAGCAGCCAGGCCGGCAAGGGCAGGCCGCGCTCGCGTAGGAACTGAGGGTTGAAGATCTTGCTTTGATAGCGCTGACCATAGTCGCACAGGATGGTGACAATGGTCTTGCCCGGACCCAGATCCCGGGCCAGCCGCACAGCCCCGGCGATGTTGATGCCCGAGGAGCCGCCCAGGCACATGCCCTCGTGCTGCACCAGATCGAACACCTGCTCCAAGGCCTCTGCGTCGGATATCCGATAGGCGTTGTCGATGGTCAGGCCTTCAAGATTAGCCGTGATGCGGCCCTGGCCTATGCCTTCGGTGATCGACGATCCCTCCGATTTCAGCTCGCCTGCGGTGTACCAATTGAACAGGGCCGCGCCGTAGGGATCGGCCAGGCCGATGGCGATGTCCGGCTTGCGCTCGCGCAGGGCCATGGCGATGCCGCCCAGTGTGCCGCCCGAACCCACCGAGCAGATGAAGCCGTCGATTCGGCCGTCCGTTTGACGCCAGATTTCAGGGCCGGTGGTCTCGATATGCGCCTGCCGATTGGCGACATTGTCGAACTGATTGGCCCAGATCGCGCCGTTGGGTTCTGTCTTCGCGCGTTCAGCGGCCAGGGCGCCCGAGTAGCGCACATAGTTGCCGGGGTCGGCATAGGGCAGGGCGTCGACCTCGATCAGCTTGGCGCCGAGCAGGCGGATGGCGTCCTTCTTTTCCTGGCTCTGGGTGCGTGGAATGACGATCTCGCAGCGGTAGCCGAGCGCGGAGGCGACCATGGCCAGGCCAATCCCGGTGTTGCCCGCCGTGCCCTCCACGATCAAGCCACCAGGGCGCAGCAGGCCCTTTTGCTCGGCGTCGCGGACGATGTAGAGCGCCGCGCGATCCTTGATCGATTGACCGGGATTGAGGAACTCCGCCTTGCCCAATATCTCGCAGCCGGTGGCGTCGCTCGCACGGTTCAGGCGGATCAGAGGAGTGTCGCCGATCAGTTCGACGACGTTGCGGCCGACGTTCATCCGTAAAGCTCGCTTGGATTCAAAGCTGGAACGATGGGCGCAAGGGACGCCCGCGCGAGGAAGTGTTGATTTTGGAGGCTTGTGTCAATCGCCGCGCCGCGCCACTTGTGACGCCTGATCGCTGATTTGCGCGATGAAGTCATGGACGCCTGAATTGACCGAGCTCGCCGTCGCCCCCAACGCCGTCGTCACCGTCAGGACCGCAAGCGGCGAACCCGTGCGCATCGGCAATCGCGAACGCCTGTCGGTCATCGCCGGTCCTTGCCAGTTGGAAAGCCGGACTCACGCGCTGGAAGTGGCGCATGCGCTGAAGGAAATCAGTGCGCGGCTGGGGCTGGGCCTGATCTTCAAAACCTCGTTCGACAAGGCCAATCGCACCTCCGCTAACGCTCAGAGAGGCATCGGCCTGCTGGACGCCTTGCCGATCTTTGACGAAATCCGCGATACGACCGGGCTGCCGGTGATCACCGATGTGCATGAGATCGACCAGTGCGCCATCGCCGCGCGCTCGGTGGACATGCTGCAAATTCCAGCCTTCCTGTGCCGCCAGACCGATTTGCTTGTCGCCGCCGCAAGGACCGGCAAGGCAATTAATGTCAAAAAAGGCCAGTTCCTCGCGCCGTGGGACATGAAGAACGTGATCGCCAAGGTGACCGGGGCGGGCAATCCCAATGTCCTGGCCTGCGAGCGCGGCGTGTCCTTTGGCTACAACACCTTGATCTCCGACATGCGCGCCTTGCCGGTTTTGGCCGATATCGGCTGTCCGGTGGTGTTCGACGCAACCCATTCGGCCCAGCAGCCGGGCGGACAAGGCGCGTCCTCCGGCGGTCAGCGCGAATATGTGCCGGTGCTGGCGCGCGCGGCGGTGGCTGTGGGCGTGGCGGCGGTGTTCATTGAAACCCACCCCGACCCGGACCACGCGCCGTCTGACGGGCCTAACATGGTGGCCTTGCGCGATTTCGAGCCCCTGATGGCCGAGTTGCTGGACTTCGACGCTCTGGCTAAGCGCCGGCCTTAGCAGGGCGCCTCCCAATCGCGACAAAATCAGCTAGAACCGGGCTATGGATTTGTCAGCTCTCCAGCCGCTTCTCTCCGCTGTGCACGGCGCCAAGGTCGCCTGCGTCGGCGATCTGATGATCGACCGCTACGTCTATGGCGAGGTCGGGCGGGTTTCACCTGAAGCGCCTATCCCGGTTTTGTTGCGCACGTCCGAACAGGTGATGCTCGGCGGCGTGGGCAATGTGGCGCGCAATGTCGCCGGCCTGGGAGGTCGGGCGGCGCTGGTGGGCCTAATCGGCAATGATTCCGCCGGCCATGAAGCCACCGATCTGATCGGACAGGATGCGGGCCTTGAGGGCCTGCTGGTGGTGGATCAATCGCGGCCCACGACGGTCAAAACGCGGTTTGTCGCATCCAGCCAACAGCTGCTGCGGCTGGATGCGGAACGCTCCAACGAAGCGGACAGGCACACCCAAGCACGTCTGTGCCGAGCGGTGGAGGACGCCGCCGACGGCGCGGGGGCCATACTGCTGTCAGATTACGCTAAGGGGGCGGTAAGTCCGGCGGTGATCGAGGCGTGTCTGCGGGCGGCCAAGTCGGCGGGCGCCAAGCTGATCGTCGACGCCAAGGCGCGCAGTCTGGTCAAGTACGGCGCGGTCGATCTGATCAAGCCCAACGCCCTGGAATTGCATAATCTGACCGGTCTCCCGACAGACACCGACGAGCAGGTCGAGCTGGCCTTGGCGCAGGTGCTGCGCGAGTGCACAGCCAAGGCGATCCTGGTCACCCGCGGCGCCAAGGGCATGTCCTTGGCCGAACGCGGAAGGGCTGTTCAGCACGTTCGCGGAATCCCGCGCCGCGTGTTCGATGTCTCCGGGGCCGGCGACACGGGCTTGGCGGCCCTGGGCCTGGCCCTGGCGGCCAAGGCGGATCTGTTTGAGGCGGTGCAGTTCGCCGTCCTGGCGTCGGGCGTGGCGGTCACCAAGATTGGAACCGCAGTGGTCACTCCGGCTGAGCTGATCGACGCTGAACGCGCGGCAGACATGCCGCGTGTGGATGCCAAAATCGCGAGCCGGCAGCGTGTGGCCGACGAGGCCGCCCGATGGCGCGCGGAGGGGTTGAGGGTCGGCTTCACCAATGGTTGCTTCGACATCCTCCATCGCGGCCACGTGGCCTATCTGGCCCAGGCCCGCGCTTGGTGCGACCGACTGGTGGTGGGCCTTAACAGCGACAGGTCGGTCAAGGCGCTGAAGGGCGAAGGGCGCCCGGTCAATGACGAGGACTCCCGGGCCCTGGTGCTGGCGGGGCTGAGCTCGGTGGATAGGCTGACCGTGTTCGACGAGGAAACGCCGCTGGACCTGATCAAGGCCATCCGGCCCGATGTTCTGATCAAGGGCGCGGATTATTCGGTGTCCACCGTGGTGGGCGCCGACTTCGTGCAGTCCTATGGCGGCCAGGTGCGCCTGGCCGATCTGATCGACGGCTTCTCGACCACGGCCGCGATTGCGCGAATGGCGGGCGCCAAGCCGGCATCGGAGGCCTCGTGACCCGGCCAGTCATATTGGTGACCGGGGGCGCCGGGTTCATCGGCTCTAACATCGTGGCTGGGCTGTGCGATCAAGGCGCATATGATGTCGTGGTCTGCGACCGGTTGCGCGATGCGTCTTTGGGCAAATGGCGCAACATAGCCAAGCACCCCATCGTGGATTTCGTGGCGCCCGAGCAACTGTTCGACTGGCTGGCCGTGCACGGCGACAGCCTCTCGGCCGTGGTGCACATGGCGGCGGTGTCCTCCACCATCGAAACGGACGCGGACAAAATCGTACAGTCCAATTTCGGCCTGTCGTGCGACCTATGGCGCTGGTGCGCCGAGCACGGCAAGCGCCTGATCTATGCCTCTTCGGCGGCGACCTACGGGGGCGGCGAAGGCGGCTTTGTCGATGACGACGATCCCGCGGCCCTGGCTGCGCTCAGGCCCCTGAACGCCTATGGCTGGTCCAAATGGCTGTTCGACCTGTTCGCCATGCGAGAACGCACGCGCGGGGCCGGACCGCCGCAGATCGTCGGCCTGAAGTTCTTCAACGTCTACGGCCCCAATGAGGAGCACAAGGGCGCGATGAAATCGGTGGTGGCCCAGATATGGCCCCAGGCCGGCAAGGGCCAGACCGTGCGGTTGTTCAAGTCCCACCGCGCCGGCTACGCCGACGGGGGCCAACTTCGCGACTTCGTCTATGTGCGCGATGTGGTGCAGGTTGTGCATTGGTTGCTGGCCAGCCCGCAGGTCAATGGGGTGTTCAACCTGGGCTCGGGCCAGGCCCGCTCTTTCGCCGACTTGGCCGGCGCCGTCTTTCGCTTGGCCGGGCATGAGCCGACCATCGCCTATTTCGACATGCCCGAGTCTATTCGGGATAAATATCAGTATTTTACCCAGGCCGAGATGGGCCGGTTGAAAGCGGCGGGCTACCCGCATCCCTTCACCGGCCTTGAGGACGGCGTAGGCGATTATGTGCGCGCCTATCTGTCTCAGCCGGATCCGTACAGATGACCCCATGGCTCGAAGCCCTGACCGCCTGGGCGAGCGGGGCGTGGCGCCGATCTGGGTTCCACCGGATGTCCCGGCGCAGCCGATGGGTTGCGTTCTGGGCGGCTCTCATCGGTTTGGTGCTGCTCATCGCGGTGGCGGCCGATTGGGACGACATCATGCGCACGGGGCTCGATCCAAAAGAGCCGTTCCAGACCTATACGCCGCCGCCGGCGCCCAACTATGCGAAGGTATCGGCCTGGGCCTTGCTGCCCGCGACGCCCGATCATCCCCAATCGAGCGATCCGCCGGCGGATATTTTCTTTATCCACCCGACAACCTTTGACGGCGGACACCACTGGAACGGGCCGATCGACGATCCCGGCACGCAGCGACTGTTGGAGCGGGTGATGCTGCCCAACTATGCGGGGCCGTTCGCCCGGGTCGGGCGAGTGTTCGCCCCGCGTTATCGTCAGGCCAGTCTTTATGCCCACATGACCTTACGCGAGGACGCCCGGGCGGCGCGAATTTTCGCCTATGGCGATGTCCTGGCGGCATTCCGCTTCTATCTGACCCATTTCAACCAGGGCCGGCCGATCATTCTGGTGGGCGTTGAACAGGGCGGCCTGTTGGCCGACCGGCTGTTGCGCGAAGAAATTGACGGGCATGCGGACCTGGCCGCTCATTTGGCGGCCGCCTATCTGATCGACGCCATTACGCCGGCCAGACCCTATGAAGGGCCGCTGCCCATCACCGCCTGCATCCGCCGCGACCAGGCGCACTGTGTGGTCGGCTGGATGTCGGCGCCGCTGTCCGATCCGGGTCACGCCAAGGAGCTGTTGAGCCGGGCTATGGTCTGGCAGGCGGACGATGAGCTTTCGAACCTGGAGGCGGACCAGGAGGTTCTATGCGTTAATCCGTTGCTGGGCGCGCTGACTGATCGCGAGGCGCCGGCCAAGCTCAATTTGGGCGCCGCCAATGCTAGTGAATTAGAGTGGGGCGTCCGTCCGGCGTTTCTGCCGCGACAAGTGTCTGCTCAATGCGTAGGCGGCATCCTGCGCGTGAGCCACCCACACTCGGCCAGCTTGCGGCCGTCTTCCCGATGGCCGGACAAATATAAGGCGGCCGGCAACAACCTGTTCTATGCCGATCTGGAAGCCGACGCGATGAAGCGCGTGGCGACCTATATGGGCCGCACGGAGTTCCCTCAGATGGCCGCTCCGATTGAACGAAATATCATCGTGCGTTCATCTCCGATCCATAGGGTGAACTGATCGGATCGGCGGCCTTGGTCACAAGTCACGGTCCGTAAGGTCAAAATCGGGCTAGCGAAGCCGTCGGTCCTTTGGCTATACGGTGCGCCAACATACTGGGAGATGAAACATGTCGGTAAAGCGTGGATGGAATTTGGCGATGATCGCGGCGCTGGGCGTCGTGGCGATGGGCGCGACGGCGATGGCGTCGCCCGCCGACACGGTCAAGGAGCGCCAGGCGTCCATGAAGGCGCAAGGCGCCGACCTGAAGGCTGTGACCGACTATTCGCGCGGAAAGGCCGACAAGGACGCGGCGCTCAAGGGCGCTCAGGATCTGGCCGCCCATGCCGCCAAGTCGGCCGCCCTGTTTCCCAAGGGCACCAGCTCGACCGACCTGCCGGGCGTCAGCAAGGCCAAGCCGGAAATCTGGACCGACAACGCCAAGTTCATGGCCATCTTGAAGGGCATGCAGGACAAGTCGGCCAAGCTGCCGGGTGTAATCAAGTCCGGCACGCCGGATGACGTGAAGACCGCCGCGATGGATCTGGCCAAGACCGGTTGCGGCGCCTGCCACAGCGCCTACCGCGCGGCGGGGGCTCAGTAGTGCGCGGGGGGCTCATGGCGGCGGCGGCGCTTTCGGCGCTGCTCTGCGCCTCCTGCGTCAGCCCACAGGGCGCTCCGACCTCGCCGCCTGACCCGCAGGCTGTGACCCGCGGCGCCTATCTGGCGGCGGCCGGCGATTGCCAGGGCTGCCATACCGATCTGAAGGGTGAAGGACCGGCCCTGGCCGGCGGCCGCGCTCTGAAGACCCAGTTCGGCAGTTTCTACGCCCCCAACATTACCTTCGATAAGCAGGCCGGAATCGGAACCTGGAGCGAGGAGGATTTCCACCGCGCCATGCGGAAGGGTCAAGGCGCGCACGGAGAGTTCCTCTATCCCGCGTTCCCCTACGTGGCCTTTTCCGGAATGACCGAGCAGGACATCTCGGACCTCTACGCCTATCTGCGGGCCCAGCCGACCTCGGCCCAGCCCAGCAAGGCCAATGTGGTCAAGTTTCCCTTCAATATGCGACCCCTGCTCGGCTTTTGGCGGGTCATGTTCTTCCGCGCCGGTCCGCTTCAGCCTGTCGCGGGACAGACGGCCGAATGGAATCGTGGGCGGTATTTGTCCGAAGCCGTGGCTCATTGCGGCGAATGCCACACCCCGCGCAATCCCATTGGCGGGCTGGACAATAGCCGGGCCTATGCCGGCGAGCCGCATGGCCCGGACGGACAAAAGACCCCGAACATCACGCCAGGCGGCAAGATCGGCTCCTGGTCGGTGGATGACATCGCGGAGTTGCTCGACAGCGGCATGACGCCCGACGGAGACTATACCGGCGGCGAAATGGCCACCGTGGTCAACGGCACGGCAAAGCTGACCCCCGCCGACCGCCACGCCATCGCCGTCTACGTCAAATCCCTGCCCTCGCACCCCTCGGCGCCTGCGCCGGCCGCAGCCAAGCCGAGCTAGGCAGGAGCCCGCGGCTCAGCCCACATCCGCAGCGCCGGCCTTCCAGTCGAACAGGGCCTTGAGCACTTGGACGGCGCGGCCTCTGGCGCTGGTGAGTTGGGGGTCGCGCGACAGGATCAGGCGCGCGTCATCCGCCGCCGTAGCGATCAGGTGACGGTGGGCGACGGGGTCAGCCAGCCGGTAAGCCGGAAAGCCGCTCTGTTTCAGGCCCAAGGGATCGCCGCCGCCACGCAGCTCAAGGTCCTTTTCGGCGATCTCAAACCCGTCATCGGTGCGGCGCAGGATGTCGATCCTCGCCTGGGCGGTCTTACCGAGCGGCGCATCGTACAGCAGCACGCAGGCGCTCTCGCGGGCGCCGCGCCCGACCCGTCCTCGCAGCTGGTGAAGCTGGGCCAGGCCGAAGCGCTCGGCTTGCTCGATCACCATGATGCTGGCGTTGGGCACATTGACGCCGACCTCCACCACGGTGGTGGCGACCAGCACGCCCAGCCGGCCCTCCACGAACTCGGTCATCACCGCATCTTTGGCTGACGGGGTCAGACGGCCGTGGATCAGGCCGACCTTGGGGCCGAACACCTGGGCCAGGACGGCCGCGCGCGCTTCGGCGGCGGCCATGTCGCTGTCTTCGGACTCGGCTACCAGCGGGCAAATCCAGAAAGCCTGGGCGCCGGAGGCGACCGCCGCGCGCAGACGATCAATGATTTCAGGCAAACGCGGCATGGGGACCGCCCGGGTGGCGACGGGCTTTCGTCCGGCGGGTTTTTCGTCCAGCCGACTGACGTCCAGGTCGCCGTAAAGGGTCAGCTCCAGAGTGCGTGGGATCGGCGTAGCCGACATGGCCAGCAGGTGGGTGCCCTGGGCCTTGTCCGACAATCGCCGCCGGTCGCTGACGCCGAACCGGTGCTGCTCGTCTATGACCGTCAGGCCGAGGCGGTGATAGGCGACATCGTCCTGGAACAAGGCGTGTGTGCCCACAGCCACTGCCGCCCCCCCAGAGGCCAGGGCGTGCAATTTGTCGGCCCGGCCCGGCCCCTTGTCGCGTCCGGTCAGCAAGAGAGCCGTAACCCCTTGGGCGCGAAGAGGCTCGGCCAGGGTTTCGAAATGCTGGCGGGCCAGAATTTCGGTGGGCGCCATCAGGACGGACTGAAGCCCCGCCGCCGCCGCGTCCGCCATGGCCAACATCGCGACAACGGTTTTGCCGGCGCCGACATCGCCCTGCAACAGGCGCGACATGCGCTCGCCGCTGGCCAAATCGGCGCGAATCTCCGCCAGGGTGCGGACTTGCGATCCGGTCAGGACGAAGGGCAGGGCGGCCTGGAGCGCCTGAGCGATCGAGCTGGGCGAGACGATTTCGGCAGGCGTGCGTCGACGCTCCGCCTTGCGCTCGGCCATGGCCAGTTGGTGGGCCAGCAGCTCGTCATAGGCCAGCCTGCGGCGCGCCGGGGCGTCGAGCGACAAGTCCGTTTCGCTTATGGGGTGATGGACGGCCTGTAGGGCCTCGCGCCAGGGCGGCAGGCCTTCGCGCGCCAGCCAGGCAGGGTCTTGCCACTCATCCAGCTGGGGCGCCCGCTCTAGGGCCTCCAGGACCAGTTTGCGCAGGGTGCGCGAGGAAAGGCCGGCGGTGACGGGATAGATCGCCTCAATCTGTGGAATATCGGCCCGCCGCTCCGGCGCCAATAGATAGTCCGGGTGAACGATCTGAGTTTCCACCCCGAACCGCTCCACCTTGCCTGACACCACCCGATCTGATCCGGGCGGGTGCTGACGCAGCAGATGCGGGCCGCCACCCTTAAAAAAGATCAGGGTGACAAAGCCGGTGTCGTCGAAGGCGCGAATTCGGTAGGGCAGGTTGGCCCGCGCGGGCGGCTGGTGGGCGTCGATGCGCACGGCGAAGGTCTGGACCTGCCCCTCCAGGGCCGAAACAGCCTTGGCCCAAGGTCGGCGGATCAGGCCATGGGGCAGGGTGAAGGCCAGGTCGCGCACCAACGGTCCCGCCGCCTTCTCCACCAGGGGCGCGATCTTGGGTCCGACGCCTTTGAGGGCCCCGACGGGCGCGAACAGGGGAAAGAGAATCTGCGGGCGCATCCCCAGAGCATAGCGTGGCTGGCGCGCGCTCGCGCGGGCCTCTATATCGGCGGCTCTTTTCCTTCACCCTGGTCGGTCATGGACGACGCGCGTCTGAAAAAATTGCGGTTTCGAGCGTGGCATCGCGGCTTCCGTGAGGCTGACCTCATCCTGGGTCCGTTCGCCGACGCTCATCTGGCGCAACTGTCGGCCGACCAGCTGGACGCGTTCGAGGCTTTGATCGAACAGCCCGATCCGGATCTGTACGCCTGGATCATCGGGTCGGCGCCCACGCCGGAAGCCTTCGACGGCGAGGTGCTGGACCTGATCCGCAGTTTCCGCTTCTTCGCCCACACCGTGCTGGGCGCGGACCATGGCGGCTGACGGGAGTCCAGGTCTGTCACAAGCCGCCGACATCAAGCGTATAAGCCAGTCGCCCGGACGGCTGGACCTGGCGGCCGCGCCGGAAGGCTTTGACGCCCTGGTCATGGCCGATCTGGCCCGGGCGAGGGGAGGGCTTTGCGTTTTCGTGGCCCGAGATACGGCCCGCGCCTCGGCCTTTGCGGAGGCGTTGACGTTTTTCGCGCCGGAAATCGCCGTCGTGCGATTTCCCTCATGGGATTGCCTGCCCTACGACCGGATGGGCCCTTCGCCGGCCATTGCCGCCGAACGGATGGCGACGCTGAGCCGACTGGGGGAGGGGATTGATGCCAAGGCGCCGGTCATGCTTGTGACCACGGCGCACGCTTTGCTCCAGCGGCTGCCGCCGCGCGCGGCGGTGACGGCCGCCGGCTACCGCGCCCGAACCGGCCAGGACGTGAATGTGGCGGACCTGGAGCGCTATTTCGCGGTCAACGGCTATGTCCGGGCCTCCACCGTGGCTGAGCGCGGAGAATTCGCTGTTCGCGGCGGCGTGATCGATGTCTGGGCGCCCGGCGCAGAAGAGCCCGTTCGCCTGGACCTGTTCGGCGACCGTCTGGAATCCATTCGCGCCTTCGATCCGGAGACCCAGCGCTCGACCAAGCAGCTGAAGGCGATTGATCTTTTGCCCGTGTCCGAGGTGTTGCTCGATGCCGAGGCGGTGGCGCGCTTCCGCACAGGCTACGTCGCCCGTTTCGGCGCGCCGGGGGACGATGCGCTGTACGCCGCTGTGAGCGCGGGCGCGCGCAGAGCGGGACTGGAGCATTGGCTGCCTCTGTTCTACGGGCAGTTGGAAAGTCTGTTCGACTATGCCGGTCCGGGCGCCCTGATCGCGCTGGATCACCAAACCAACGAGTCTCGCGACGAGCGGCTGGCGATGATCGAGGACGCCTATTCCGCGCGAGCCGAATCCGCCAAGGCGGCGAAGTCGACCTATCAGGCTCTCGAGCCGGGCGCTCTGTACCTCACGCCTGAGGACTGGGATCGGCGGCTGGCCGAGCACGCGAACCGGTGGTTCAGTCCGTTTCAGCGCGAAGAGACCGACGCCGTGATCGATATGGGCGCCCGGTCGGGCCGCAGCTTTGCGGCCGAACGCGCCCAGGACAGCGTGAACCTATTTGAAGCCGCTGCCGCCCATGCCCAAGCCCTTTCCGCGGCGGGCAAGCGGGTGCTGTTCGCCTCCTGGACCGAGGGTTCGTCCGAACGCCTGGGCGCTATGCTGGCCGATCATGGCCTCAATCGCTTGCCGTTCGCCCCTTACTGGCAGGCGGCCAAGGCCAATGATCCCAAGCTCCCACAGCGGGTGGTCCTGCCCCTCGACACCGGATTTGAAACCGACACCTTGGCGGTTATCGCCGAGACGGATGTGCTAGGGGACCGGCTGGCGCGGCCGCGCCGCCGTCGGCGGGCGCAGAACTTCCTGGCCGAGGCCGCCTCGCTCACCGTGGGCGATCTGGTGGTGCACATCGACCATGGGATCGGCCGATATGCGGGGCTGAAGACCTTGCAGGTGCAGGACGCCCCGCACGACTGCCTGGAAATCCACTACGGCGGCGAGGCCAAGCTGTACCTGCCGGTCGAGAACATCGACCTGCTGACCCGCTATGGCGCCGATGGCGAGAACGTCCAACTGGACCGGTTGGGCGGCGCCGCGTGGCAGGGACGCAAGGCGCGGGCCAAGGAACGCCTGCGTGAAATGGCCGAAGGGCTGATCAAGATCGCAGCCGCCCGGCAGCTTAAGAGCACGGCGGAGGTCGATCCCCCGCACGGACTGTTCGATGAGTTCTGCGCCCGCTTCCCCTATGAGGAAACGGACGACCAGCTCAACGCTATCGCCGATGTGCTGAGCGATCTGGGCTCCGGTCGACCGATGGATCGGCTGATTTGCGGGGACGTCGGCTTCGGCAAGACCGAGGTCGCCCTGCGCGCCGCCTTCGTCATGGCTATGAGCGGCCAGCAGGTGGCTGTGGTTTGCCCGACCACGCTTTTGGCCCGTCAGCATTTCAAGACCTTCACCGACCGATTCCAGGGCTGGCCGGTCAAGGTGCGGCAGCTCTCGCGTCTGGTGGCGGCCAAGGATATGGCGGAGACCCGCACGGGCCTGAAAAACGGAGAAATTGAGATCGTGGTCGGCACCCATGCGGTGCTGTCCGAACAGGTCGGTTTTAGGGATCTCGGCCTGGTGATCGTGGACGAGGAGCAGCACTTCGGGGTCAAGCACAAGGAGAAGCTCAAGGCCCTTCGCGCCGATGTCCACATGCTGACCCTGACCGCGACGCCGATTCCGCGCACCTTGCAGATGGCTTTGTCGGGCATTCGCGAGATGTCGATCATCGCCACCCCGCCGGTGGATCGCTTGGCGGTGCGAACCTACATCACGCCCTATGACCCGGTGGTGGCGCGTGAAGCCCTGCTGCGGGAAAAATACCGCGGCGGGCAGGCCTATTATGTGGTTCCGCGCATCTCCGACCTGACGGACATCGAAAAGTTCCTGCGCGAACAGGTTCCCGAGATCAAATTCGTGGTCGGCCATGGTCAGATGGCCGCCAGCCAGCTGGAAGACGTGATGAGCGCCTTCTACGACGGCCAGTATGACGTGCTGCTGTCCACTACCATCGTGGAATCGGGCCTGGATATTCCCACGGCCAACACCCTGATCATCCATCGGGCCGACATGTTTGGCCTAGCCCAGCTTTATCAGCTGCGCGGCCGGGTCGGGCGGGCCAAGACGCGGGCCTACGCCTATCTGACCACGCCGACAGAAAAGACTCTCACCTTGTCTGCCGAACGGCGTCTCAAGGTGCTCCAGTCGCTGGACAGCTTGGGTGCGGGCTTCCAGCTCGCCTCACACGACCTGGATATCCGCGGCGGCGGCAATCTTCTGGGCGATGAGCAGTCCGGCCATATCCGCGAAATCGGGGTGGAGCTGTACCAGCAGATGCTGGAAGACGCAGTGGCGGAACTGCGCGAGAGCGGCGGGCCTGACATCGGTTCGGCGCGCGGCTGGTCGCCGCAGATCAATGCCGGCGCCGCCGTGCTGATCCCGGAAAACTATGTGCCTGACCTCAATGTCAGGCTGGCCCTTTATCGCAGGCTGTCGGAGGCCGAACGGCCGGAGGATCGCGAAGCCCTCGCGGCCGAACTGATTGATCGCTTCGGCCCCTTGCCGCCGGAGGCGGACGGACTGCTCAAGGTGGTGGCGATCAAGGGGCTTTGCCGTCAGACCAACGTCGCCAAGATCGATGTGGGACCCAAGGGCGCGGTGGTCACCTTCCGCGAGGATCATTTCGCCAATCCGGGCGGCCTGGTCTCCCTGGTCCAGAAGAACCAGGCCTTTTGGCGGCTCAGGCCTGACGCCAAGGTGGTTGTGCGCGGCGAATGGGACGCTCCTGATCAGCGCTTGGCGGCGGCAGAGCGAATTTTGAGCCAGCTGGCGCGGGTGGCTCTAGGCGCCGCTTAAGGCATATTTTTATTAGGCTAATTGATGCGGCGCGCCTTCCTTGCCGAGCAGGCGGTCGAGGGTCGACTGGAGGGTTCCGTGGCACTCGCATGCGCGCTGCTCCAAGCCTCTGCGGCTCAGCACCTGGACTTGGCGATGGCCCTGGCGAATGACCCCGGCCTTAGCCAGCTCCTGCAGCGCCTGGGTAATGGTGGTGCGCTGCACGCCGACCATGGTGGCGAGATACTGCTGGGTCAGTTGAATCACATCGCTGGTCGTTCGGTCGTGAGAGGCCAGAAGCCAGCGGCACAGACGCTGCTCGACGCTGTGCAGGGCATTGCAGGCGACCGATTGATGGGCTTGCGCCAGATTGGCCTGGGCGTGACGTAATAGGGTGGAGCGTAGATCCGGATTGGCTTCCGCGAGGGTCCGCAGACTTTGCGCTCGGATGGCTACCGCCGTGCCCGGAATTTGGGTGAAGGTGCGGCTGACGGCGCGCGAGCCCGAAAGCGCCTCAAGAAGACCCACAGCGCTTTCGTAACCGACGGTGTCGCATTCCACGGTCCGGCCGTCTTCCATGACGGTGACCACCGACAACACGGCGGTATTGGGAAAATAGACGCGGTCGACTGAGCGGTCCGGCTCGAACAGCACATCGCCCGAGGAAAGATTGGTAACGGCTGTGAACGATGCGAGCGCGTCCAATAGCGGCGGGGCCAAACTGTTCAGGACGCGGTTTCTGGATTTCATAGGACCTGGACTCTCATTTTCGCCTCTCGTCGGGCGCCTTTCAGCGATTGCGGCTGTGGAATCGGGAAGACTCCAAATGCAGCCACCGAGATATGCGAAATAATTAGATAAAACTGTCGGCTGGACGACAGGTTCCCAGGGCCGTCTTGGTTAGCGTAAAATCATGCAACCTGAGGTCCGCGTGAAAATCTACACCTTGTTTATCGAAGACGACCGGTACAGGGTCCCGACACTTTTAAGCATAGAGCGCCCTGATGATATCGCCGCACAGGCCTATACAGTTGAATTGTTAGAAAAATCAGACCATTACAAGGCTGTCGAGATTTGGGACGGCGAGCGGCGGGTTTCATGCCAATCGCGGACCGAACCGCTCTAGGCTTGAGGTTAGCCGGCCTGGGCGCGCAGGGCCTTGGAGGCGGCGCGTTCTAACGCTTTGGCGGCGCCTTCGCCGGGCTGCAACTCGGCCACCCCGATGTCGAATTCCACGACGAAGGGCGGACGTTTATCGCCCGCTTCAAACGCGGTGCAGCCGATAACTGCCGAGATTCGCTCGCCCGCCGCCCGCGCCGCCTGCTGGTTGGTTGAGGGCAAGGCAAGGGCGAACAACTCGGGCCCAAGGCGCGCGGCGGTGTCTTCCGCTCGGACCAGCCGGCCGATCATAGAACCGATCTGGGGAATCGCCCGGTCGATCCAGCCCCCGTCGCGGATGGGCTTCAGGTCGGCGCGTTCCGTCAGCTTGAGCACACAGACCGACAGCGGGCGGTTGCGCACGCGCGCGGCCTGGGCCAGACGCACCAGATGTGCGGCGAACAAATCTCGCGTGAACAGGCCCGTGGCCGCGTCCATCAGGCCGGAACTGCGGGCCTTCTCTAAGGCCGTTCGGATGGCGCTTTGCCGACGGTGAGCGCGGGCGAGCTCGATCACTCGCTTGGCGGTCTCGACTTCGGCCGTGTCAGGCGAGGCGATGTCGGAAATGCCCCGGTGGAAGACCTCCGCCAAGGTCACCAGGGCTTCGGCCTTGAGGTAGAGCAGGGTGGGGATGTGGTACAGCCGGGTGTTGCGCCTCATGCCTGCGGCAATGGACAGGGCTTCGGAGTCGTTGTCGCCCGCCCACAGCACCACGGCATCGAAGGGTCGCTCGTGCAGATAATCGAAGGCGGTATAGGCGGTGAAGGCGCCGACCACCTCCACACCGCTTCGGGTCAAGGCGTTGGATAGGGCCAGGAATTGAGGCGCCGGTTCGCCCACGGCCAGAACCCGGTAGGGACCAGTCTGTTCATCGGGCAAATCCAGTCGGCGACCCCGGTCGGCGAAGGTTTCCAGCCGAAGCTCAAATTCCTCCTCAGCCACAGCGCTCCGCACCAGGGACTCCAGCCGTAGCGCCGCCTGAGCCGGGTGCAAGGGCGGCGCCAGGGTCAGGTCGAAGGACCAGGTCTCCAGGTCCGGATCCGGCTCGCCGATGGCGATCACCGGAAGACGGCGCTGTCCGCAGGAGGCTTTCAGCCGCCGCGCCATGCCCAAGGCTTCGGAGCCGTAGCTGGCCACATCGACGATGGCCGCTTCGATCTGCAAATCGCCGAGGGCGGCGATGGCGGCATAAGGGCCCCGCGCAGTGACCGTGCGCCAGCCCAGACGGTCCAGCCCCTCGGCCAGGGGGCCGGCGAAGCGGTCGTCGCGCGCAAGGATCAAGATCCGGGCATTCACCGTCACGCATATCCCCCATGGGACTCAATTCCGCACGTTGCGGCAGGAATCGGCCTCACCATACCAGACCGTGAAGCGGTCTCCACAACGCCCATTGGCTTATGCGTCCTTCACGATGTCGAAGGTGATAACGCCGGCGTCATCTGTGACCGTCAGCACGCGGCATGCGCCGTTAGCCGCGAAGTGGGGCACATCGATCCTGGCCAAGGGATCATCGGCCAGCAACCGAACAATCTGGCCGGGTCGAGCCCCCGCCAGCGCCCGTTGCAGGCGAAGGGTCGGCGTCGGGCAACGATGGCCCCGCGCGTCGACCACAATGGGCAAGATCGAACTCAATTGAACCCTTCCAGTGGCCGCCGATTCATCGCCCCACGGCCATAGCCTAAAGCCGTCAATTCCGCTGCCAAGTCCGCATGGGCGGCGCGCCGTGCCGGCGTCGGTGTGACGGTAGCGTGATCGTGACGCCGGAACCCCTGCTTTTGGCGCCGCGTTTGGACTGCAGGTTCAATTGTAAGGATACTGGATATGAGTACGATCCAACTGACTTCCAATCCGCCTAGGGCCGCGCGTAAGACCGCCGCGACAAAACCCGCCAAGCAGACCACGGCGGCGCAGAGCGTGCCCTTCGCCGTCACGAATCCCGCTTTCGACCGTCTGCAGCATGGTGAGACGGGCTTGCCTCGCGCCGCTTGGCTGGCCCTGCCCGCCGCAGCGGCCGTCCTGGCTGCGTTTGTGTTCGCAACAACCCAAGGCGGGGGCGGGACAGCTCCGCAGACTTCCAAACGGGTTGCCCAGCCAGCGATGCCCGCAGCGACGGCTCCAGCCATGCCTCAGAGCCCTGCAGCGGGCCCCGCCGCTGCGGCCGCCGTCGCCCCCGCTCCCGCGAAGCATCTCGCCGCGCGCGCCGCGCCTGTTCACCGCGCTTTGGCTCCTACGTCTGCGGCGACCAGGATGATGCCCCCTGCGCCTCAGGTCAGCGTTCCGGCGCCGGCGACCGCCCCCGCAGCGGTGGAGCTAGCCCCCGCGTCTGTTCCCGCTGAAGCCCCGGCCATCTCCGCTGAGCCCCAGGCGTCCGCTACAAGTCCGGCCGAACCGACGCCCGTCCAATAGCGGCGGCCCGATCAGGCCGTGCCTTGCACTTCGCCGTCCCGCGCGATATCGCCGGGACGGCGAAGCTTGAACGGAATGGCCATGGACGGGGACAAGCACGAGGCCGAACGCAAATGGCGCCTCAAATCACCGATCCCATTGGGCCAGGCGGTGGCCGTGGCCGGCGTGGTCATCGCTGCGCTCGGGCTGTATGTGTCCTATGCCCAGCGCCAGGCTGACAAACAGCAAGCCGAGCTTGAATCCCAACAACGCGCCCAAGCTCAATCGATCCTCGTGCTGCGGGGCGAGGGGGAGGGCGGCCGTATCCGGCTGATCCCGGCCAATCCAGACCAGGTGGTCCAAAGCCAAGCGATCTATTTCCCTGCCGCCCTGCGCGGGGGTCCTGTGCACATCACCGGCGACGGGCGCATAGACGCCGGCTGGTTTGCCGACGGCTTGAAACGGGCGCTGCACGGCGCTGCGGACGATGGGGCCGAGCGCGATCTTACCGTCGGGGTCTCCACCACATTTGTGCAGGGCGGCCAGGTCATGACCGACAACTCGTTATACCAACTGGGATTCACCGTTCACCCGCGTCTTCTGCAGGGCGCTGAGGTCAGCATCGAAGGGATCGCCCTAGGCCGCCGCGCTGTGGCGACGCCGCTGCAAAACGCGGTGGACGAGGCCTGGGTCCGCCAAATGGCGCCCAAGCCCTGACGCTGTAAGCGCCGATCAGTGGTGATGGCGCCAATAGTACCGATGGTAGGGGTAGGGTCGGTAGACCCAGCGATCACCGTACCAGAACCAGGGGTTGTATTCGACGGGCGCGGCGTAAACCACATAGGGCGGAGGGACGAAGACCGGAGCGCCGACGCGAACCGCGTAGCCTTGCGGACAGACGCCGCCGCCCGAGTCTCGAGCCAAGGCGTTGCCGGCCAGCGCGCCCGCTGCGCCGCCGATCAGGGCCCCGCCGGTGCGTCCGCCGCCGCTGCCTAGGTTTGAGCCGATCACGGCACCAAGAATGCCGCCGATGATCGTGCCGGCCACCGCGCGATCCTGCGCCTGCCTGATACAGTTTTCCGTGGCCCAGCGTTCCTGAGCCTCGGCGTAGGCGCGGGCGTCACGCTGAGACTGCTCACTCTGATCCTCTCGCCGGTCCTGGTCGCCGTAGCCGGCGGGCGGGGGCGGTGCGGCCGGATTGGACCGGTCGCCTTGATGGTCGGTTGGCGGGGGCGGACCCCTGCCGTAATCGGGCGGGGACCCATAGCCCCCAGGTTGGGCCAAAACAGCTTGGGGCGTAGCAGCCAGCAGCGCCAATACTGCGCAAAGGCTCGTGCCTAAACCAGAGCGAATCTTGAAGGATTGGATCATGAGCGCCTCCTGATTGGAGGACGATATTCGCCGTTTCGGGCCAAATTTGGCCCGATAGGTCAATCGGCGTCTTCGCTCATGGCCCGAACCAGGTCGAGAATCCGCCGGCGCACCTTGCCCTTGGTGATCTTTGGAAACAGGGCGGCCATTTCCAGACCTTCGGGGGTCATCAGGAAGTCCACCGCAGCTTTTTCTTCAATGTATTCCGGTGTTTGAGCTTCTCCGGAGTTGGGATCCGCAAAGCCCTCAAAGAAGTAGGACGTGGTGGTCTGTAGGCTGCGTGCGATCTCGTACAGCTTGGATGCGCTGACTCGATTGGTTCCGCGTTCATATTTTTGGATCTGTTGAAACGTCAGACCCAGGTCGGCGGCCAGACTTTCCTGACTGACGCCCAGAACCTTACGGCGTAGACGAATGCGGCTCCCGACATGGAGGTCGATCGGATTTGGTCCAGTGTGTTGTATCGCAACCATTCTTCGGCTTTCCCAGCGAAAGAACGCGCTTAACATCTCATTGTGCGCAAACACAATTAGACGAAAGGTAGCAGGAATTCTCTGCACAGCCAGAGCGGGACCCTTGACCACGTTAGGCTAATATCCAACGATCACCACCGCTGTATAATTAAAGCGACCGTGAATATGTCTGAATTGTGCAAAAATCCGCATATATTTCAGCGCACCATCAAAATTGTCCAGTTATAATAATTTTACTTACTCTGTTATTCAGTCGTATTGAGTTTAATAACTGAGCGTGTTCTTAATCCAATTTGGGCATTTGCGTCGCCTTGACACTGTTTTCTCCATGAAAATTTTACCGTCGCGAAAACAGGTTGACTGACAAGCCGAATTTCTTGGCGCCGAGGACCGTGCGGGGCGACCGTTCAGCCCCTTCGGAGGTCTCAGCCGCGTCTGGGCGTGCGTAAGCCTGCGCCACATAGTCGCGGTTGGTTTGATGATTACTGAGGCGGTGAGGGCTTGCGGCCCCCCGTCGCCGCCTTGCGCGAGGGCGCAAGTCTCCCATTTGAGTCGGTCGGTAATGGTATTGCCGACTTCTCGGCATGCGACAGGGCCGTGATCGCCTCATCGACGCTGCGGAAAATATGCGACTCGCCCAATTGATCGCTGACCCCGAAACGCTGGAAAGCAGCCTGCGCGCGTACTGACTCCAGGCGCGCGACCGCAAAATCGGCCCCTTGGGCGCGCACCCAAGCGATAACGCCGCTCAGCACCTCGGCTGCGGTATAGTCGAGCTCCACGACGCTTCCCGCTTCAAGGACGAAGAGCCGGGTGCTTGGATCTGCGGCGATGGCCATTTGGACGCCGCGACGGAATTCATGAGCGTTCAGGAACGACAGGGGCGCTTGAAAGCCCATAACCAAAACCCCGGGCTGGGGTTGTCCCTGACGCGATGTGGTCGCCGGCCACCAAATCGTGCCCCCTGGGAGATGTTCAAATTCGATCAAGTGCGTGCGGGTGATGGTGAATACCCCGTGCGCCAAGGAGAGAAAAACACCGATCACGACGCCGGTCTCAATTGGCAGCAGGACAATCAATATGGCCGTGAGCGCCGCCAGGGCGAATTCAGCCCGGGTATGGGCCAAAAGGCTTGCGAACACCCTGACACGGAAAATGCGCTGGGCTACGAACAGCAGCACGCCTGATAAGGCCGCCTGCGGGACCAAAGCCAGAATGTCGGTTCCGAACAGGGCCAGGATCGCCGTCAGCCCAGCCGCCGACAGGCTACACAGCTGGGACCGGGCGCCGGCCTGGGCGGCCGCAGCCGTCCTCGGAGGACTGGCGTTGACCGGAAAGGCCCCGGCCAGTCCCGCCAAAACGCCGGCGGCGCCGAGGCCCAGGTAATCGCCGTTGATGTCCGGCTCGCCGTCTTGTGGGGGAAAGGCCCGGGCGGTCGCGGCCGTTTGCACCATGATCACCAAAGCGATTGTGACGGACAGCCCCGCCAGCGGCAGCATTCCGTCCAGTAGCAATGGCGCCGGCCTCGTCGGGATTAGGGACCCGCTGATAGGACCCAACACCGTGACGCCATGGTCCTGAAGCTTCAGCCCTAGGGTGAGCGCCATGGCGACAGCCACGGCGATCAGGGCTCCGGGAATGCGTGGGTTCAGCCAGTCCAGCAGTACGATCAGGCCAAAAACGCCCAGGCCAAGAGCGAGCGGTGTAGCTTGAATGACCTGCCTCTGGCTCCACAGGCTCGCCAGGCGGACGTAGACGTTGCCATGGCCGCCAGGAAGGCCGAGCAAAGCCGGCGCCTGGGACAACACTATGTGCAGCGCGATGCCGGCCAAAAAACCAGTGACAACAGGCTTGGACAGCAGATCCGCCATCCATCCCAGCTTAAATAACCCGGCCAGGACCAACAGCAGGCCGACCATCACGGCCAGCAAGGCGGCTGACGGGCCGTAACCCATCGATCCGGCTCCGGCGATGGCGGCGAGCCCTCCGGCGAAAATCGGCGTGATGGTCGAGTCCGCCCCGGCGGAGAGCCGCCGGTTGGAGCCGAAGATGGCGAAACCCACAGACGCCGCCACAAAGGCGAGCAAGCCCAACTGAGGCGCGAAGCCGCCGAGGCGTGCGGTGGCCATTTGCTCGGGTACGGCGATCGCAGCCAAGGTTAGGCCGGCCACAGCGTCGCCCATGGCGGTTTTGGCCGTCAGCCTGCCAATAGACTGGAACGGCCGCCAGGATTGCCAAATGGCCGGATGCCTAGTCTCCATCCGGCCAGACTAGACCTGGCGGCCCTGACGCTCAAATCCGGCCCGTGACTACACGGGATGCAGCACACCGGGCTGGGCGGGGTCCAGGGCGAAGGTCACCGGAAGGATCGGCCGGTAAACTCGGCGGCGGGCCTCAACAGCCTTCATCGCGCGCGCATAGGCGAGCTTGGCCAACATGCGAGGACCCAGCGTATCTTGAACCCGGGGCTGGGCGCCGAAGCGTTTACGCAGTTTGGCGTTCGCGTAGAGCACATTGGCGCGGGCCAGGGCCTGCGGCGTCATGAACTCCATGGATAGGGACACATTGACGGTGGCGCCGTTCTGAACCCGGTGGGGCAGGTTCTGTTGCCAGGTCACCATGTCGCCGGGCAGCATATCGATCACATGCGCCGCCTGATCCCATTCCGGTTGAAAAGCGAACTGGCCTTCCGCTTCCTTGGTGACGAACGTCTCGATGATCGCGTCACTGACGAAGGGCTCGGCGCGCGGATAGAAGAACACCTTCTTGTCGCCTCGGATGTGCCACAGCGACGATAGCGGAACATCCAGGTGATAAAACACCATGGCGCGCGGAGAGGAGATCAGCAGGCCCAGGTCACGCTTGAGCAGAGGGGCGCCGATGTGGCGTTCTTTCTCTGCGGAAATCTCTTCGCACAGGTCGGCGTATTCCGGCAGGTTTCGATTGGCCTCCCGCAGGTTCAACCAGATTCGGCCGGCGTTCACCGCGTCCATCAGCTGGCGTCCGGTCATCTCGCCGGGATCGCCGCGCCGCCACGAGGTCCAGTCGACCAGGTCGTGGCCCATGGTGAAAACCCCCAGGCGTTCGCGGGGGTAGCGGTCGAGCACGTCGACCAGGGCCTCGTCGCTGAACATGGGCCGCTCATGCAGCCCATGGCGGAACTGCACGGTCTCGCGCCCGAACTTTTCCGCTTTCTCCGGGGTCCAGTCGCTGATCACCGTGTCGTTCGTCATGAGGTGTGAGGTCGGCGTCATGCTTGGGCTCCGGTAGTGACCGCGTGTCGGGCGGCGTTTCGTCGTTCATAGTTGGCCAGGGCGTTGATAACGCCACGGGTGCGACCGGCCAGGGTGAGCTCAGTGGCGGCGATGTGGTCCATGCGTCGGCGCAGGCGGCCGATGGTTTGCACCCGTGCGGACGGCCAATCGTAAAGTCGCTCTTGGGTGGCGGCGGCGCGGCCCGCAGGCCCGGAAGCGGTGACCAGTCCCGTGCGCACTGGCAGGGCGTTCAGCGAGAACATCCGCTTCCAATGATCGCCTCCCACGCCCAGCTCATAGGTGTTCAAATCCAACTGTGGCATTGCCTTGACCGCCAGCCACTGGAACACCACGCCCGGGCTGTAGGCCTTCATGTCGGGATCCATGGCGCCGATCCAGGGGTGGAAATGTCCGTTGAGGCGCACGCCGAACTGACCGGCCACATGGCGATCTCCGGCATAGAGATTGAGCATCAAGCCCTCGAACCCGCTTTGGCGGAGGTCGAACAACCGGTGCAGCAGGGTCTTGATCCAGGCCACGGCGAGAAAGTCGTGCAGGCCGGAGGCCCGCAACTGGGCTGATTTCCACGCCAACAGCCGTTCAAGCGCGGACTTGTCCAGGTCGGGGCCTGCAAGGCGCAGGTCGCCAAGGTCCTGGCCCATTCGGGCCGAATAGCGTTTGAAGTTCTTGGCGCCGTTGCGGCTTTGCGCCCGGACCCGGTCCAAATAGGCCTCCGCGTTCCCGTCCAGCGCGATCCGATGGCTGAAGGCTTCGCTTTGATGGCCGCCCGTCATGTGGTTGTAAGGGTCGATCAGCCCGTCCACCTTCAAGGCGCGCAATCCCGCAGCATCAAGCAGGGCGCCGCCGTCAATCCGGCTGTCTGGGCCCGCGACGAGGCCGTGCAGGTCGCAGAAGGGCGCGCCGATCGGTCGGCCAAAGGCGCTGGGGCGACGGTGAAACGCCAAAAATCCGCTGGCGGCGTCGTTGCTGCGCCAAATTGCGACACGCGCATCATCTCGCACGGCGCCCACGGCGCGTGCGAATTGCGGTCCCAAAAGGGGACTGGAAAAGGCCGGTGTTTCTTGCTGCAGCCTACTCCATGCGCACGCGTCGCCCTCATCCAGTTCGCGAGGATGCAGCAGGTCAATGCGGTTGCTCATAGTATGCCTCGATCAGCCTTGTCCCAAGGGGAGACAGGCCCGCTCGGTCTCCGCAAATCCGGCGCCAAAACTCGTCTTATTGGGGGTCGTGGTGTGAACAGCCCGGGGCCGTCCTTGGCTCAATCCGCTTAAGCAGCTTGGGCTAGGCCCTTGTTCAGGACCATGGCGGACGGGGTGAGATTCGAACTCACGGTGGGCTCACACCCACGGCGGTTTTCAAGACCGCTGCCTTAAACCACTCGGCCACCCGTCCACGCGCCGCCCGATGCCACGAAGGGCGGGGCCGGGCAAGGCTGAACGGCGGACGCCATCACCGTCCAGGCCCATTTTGCAATATTGGCAATGGGTTAACCCAAATTCAAAATTCGCGCTCTAAGCTCTGAACCGCCTGAAGAATTCGGAGCGTGCACATGGGGGCGTCGACCGCCGCCGATCTGGCCCGAGGCGCCGCTTTGGCGTTGGCGGCCCTCAGCCTGGCCGCCTGCGCGAGTGTTGAGCCGCGCTATGCGGCGGGCGGGCAGGGTTATGGCGGCGGCTACCCCGGGGGTGGGACTGCCGCCAAGCCGCCGTCCAAATATGCCGGGCCGCGTGTGGGTAAGCCCTATCAGATCGACGGGCGCTGGTATTATCCCGCTGATCAGCCCAATTACGACGAGGTCGGCACGGCATCCTGGTACGGCGAAAAGTTCCACAACCACTATACGGCCGATGGCGAGGTGTTCGACATGAACATCCCCACCGCCGCCCATAAGACCTTGCCCCTGCCGTGCCTGGTGGAAGTCACCAACCTGGCCAACGGCCGCAAGATGGTGGTGCGGGTCAACGATCGCGGCCCCTTTGTCGGCGACCGTCTGATCGACATGTCCCGTCAGGCGGCCATTGAACTGGGTTTTTACGGGCGGGGAGTCACCCAGGTTCGGGTCCGCTATGTGGGGCCAGCGACCGACACGCCAGGCAACGCGGTGCTCTATCAGGCCGCTGATCGAGGCCCGCCGCCGCCAATTCGGCCTACGCCCGTAGCCGCAGCGGGGCCCCAAAAGCCGCAGAAGGACAGGCCCGTCCCCGTGGCGTCGAGTGCTTCGCTGCTGGGATCCCAGATTGATCCAGGCCCGTTGCAACCCGCGCCGAGCAATATGACGTGGAACACCGCCTCGCTTAAGAGGCCCGGGCCTCCGGTTGAGCCCAGCTCTGTCCAGGGGGGCGAGATCGCGCCAACTGCGCCGCCGCCCGCACCGTCCTCGGATATCGACAGCTTGCTGGACGAATTGGCCGCCACACCGCCAAGCGCGCCTACGGCTCCGGCTGCAGCGGCGCTGGGCCGGACATCGGCGGTGCAGGCGGGGGCCTTCGCCAGTCGGGCCAATGCCGAACGGGCCGCTGCGGCTTTGCCGGGCCGCGCCCAGATCGTGCCGGTGGAGCAAGCGGGACACACCCTTTACAAGGTGATGGTGGTCCAATAGCGCCAGGCAAGCGGGCTCAATTGTGTCGAGCACGCTTGCGTGCTGGGCCGATCCGGACAATGTGAGAGGCGTGACGCGCGGCCGGTTTATCACATTCGAGGGCGGGGAGGGGGCCGGCAAGTCCACCCAGGTCCGCAGGCTTGTCGAACGCCTGGCAGGCGCCTCGATCCAGGCCGTGGCCACCCGCGAGCCAGGCGGTTCGCCCGGAGCGGAAGCCATTCGGTCCCTGCTGGTCACGGGCGAGCCGGACCGTTGGTCGCCGGCGGCCGAAACCCTGCTGCTCTAC
>CAYVHP010000011.1:0-3301 GCA_964451265.1 uncultured Caulobacteraceae bacterium
AACGGCCACCCTTCGCGAGCGGCTGCTGCTGGAAGCGGAAAAGGCGATGCAACGGGACGGGTTCTTTGGCGTTTCGGCGCGGCAGGTCGCCTTGAACGTGGGCGTGCATCCCAGAATGGTCAGCTACCTGTTCGGCAGCCGGGCCGAATTGCTAAGGGCTGCCGAGGGGCGGCTCAGGGATATGCAGGGATAGCCGCTGGACCGACCTTAGCCCGAGAAGGTCGCCTTCAAGATGGCCTCCAGGCCCTCGGCGTCGATCTCATCGAAGGCGGCCTTTTGCGTGGCGTCTATATCCAGCACGGCGATCAGTTCGCCGGCTTCATCAAACACCGGAACCACGATCTCGCTCTCAGATCGGCTGTCGCAGGCGATGTGGTCAGGGAAGGCGTGCACGTCCGGCACGATCTGGGTTTGGCGCGAGGCCGCCGCCGCGCCGCATACGCCGCGGCCAAAGGCAATCCGCAGGCAGCCCAATGTGCCTTGGTAAGGCCCCACCACCAGTTCGCCGGGTTTGGCGGGATCCACCACATAGAAGCCCACCCAGAAAAAATGGTTGAACGCCTGGCGCAACAGGGCGGCCACGGTAGCCATGCGGGCGATCCGGTCGGGCTCTCCCTCCAGGACAGCGGCGATCTCGCCGGCGACGTCCGCATATCGAAGGCGTTTGTCTTGAGCCGGCTGCGGCCATGGACGTGATGCAGACATATGACCCCCACCAAGGGAATGCTCAGCGCATGGACGACACTGAGCCTGCCCTTCCCGAATTTCTATCGCACCCTTTAGCGATAATGGAATGCTTTATTCCTATTAATTCGATAGGAATTATTTTGTTGACGGCGTGGGCCGTCGGATCGGCGATCGAGCATCCCCTGGCAGTGGGTGATCGAGACAGCGGCGGGCCTTCCTCCCCCTAGGCTCGCCGCTGCGTCGTCAAAACAGGAAAGTCGATACATGGACTTCACGAACAGGGCTCGGCCCAAGAGCTGTTGACGCTCTAGCGCCGTCTGCGGCGAACCCGGTCAAACCATCACCAATCAATGCTGGCGCAGGGAGCCCAGGCTCCCGGCGATTGAACACCCTTGCGCCCAAAGGCCGCCAACGAGGGCCCGCGCGACTGAGTAACTGAGGGGCTTAGCCTAATGAATATCTGGAAGAATTCTGTATTTTCAGCGACCTTGATCACCGCGCTCGGCGCGGGTGTCGCAGCCCATGCCGCTGATCCGGCCCTAGGGGTGGCGCCGAGCATCATCGCCGCCGATGCGGCGGCCTTGGCGGCCAGCAGCGAAATCGTTGTATCGGTTGCGCGCAACCGAATTCCCACCCTGACCGACGTCGCCGGCAACACCGCCGTGATCAGCGCCGACCGGGTCGAATTGGGCCGCGCGTCCAACATCGCCGACGTGTTGAAATACCAGCCGGGCCTGTTGGCTCAATCCGCTACGGGTCAGGAAGCCACGCGTTTCTCCATGCGTGGTTCGGGCATCATCCGCGGCGCGGGGTCATGGGGAACAGGCATCCAGTTCCTCTTCAACGGACTTACGCTGACCACGCCGGAGGGCAGTCCGTACGAGTACTACGAAGGCCTCGCGGACAACTACACAGAGATCTATCCCGGCGCGAACGCCTTCGAATTTTCGCCCAGCACCCAGGGCGGGGCGATCAACTTCGTGGCTCACACCGGCTACGATTCCACGCCCCTATTGGCCCGTGTGGAAGCCGGCAGCTATGGCTACAACCGCGAACAGATCAGCTCGGGCCAGGTCAAGGGGCCGTTCGACTACTACGTATCGGCCACGCACTTCGGCTCGACCGGCTTTCGCCAGGGCAACAGTTCATACAGCCAGCGTTTAGTCGGCAGTGTCGGCTATAGGTTTTCGGAAAATTTCAAGACCCGGCTCATCTTCGAATATGCCCAGCAAAACACCCGAAGCGCCGCCAGCCTGACCCTTGCTCAGGTCCTTCAGGATCCAAAGCAGAGCGCTTACACCAACACCGCTCAGACATACACGGGCGCAGCCGGCCAAACGACGCAGTCCAGCCGCCGGGAAAAGGGGTCGACCATTTTGGGCGACTACACGACCCTCAACCTGTCCCCGACCTCTACGATCGAAGGGGGATTCCTTTACAAGAATTTCCCGCTGCGCAATCAGGGCGGCGGTTTCACCCCAGGCAAATGGGACGTGAAGGACTTGGCCGTGACGCTTCGATACAAGCGTACCGACCAAATTTTTGGCGGGCATCAAAGCAACAGTGAAATTGCCTGGATCTACGCGGGCGTTTTGCCCGATTCCCTCAATCGCGGCCTGTACATCGGCCCCGCAACCGCTGCCACGCCGACCACCCTGTTTAGGGCGACGTTCACCGGTTACGACAGCACGCTTCTGCTGAAGGACGACCTGGAGGTTATCCCCAACCTTTGGCTGACCACGGGCATCGCCTCAATCTGGCAGTCGCGAGGCAGCAACATCCAGAACTTCGTTTCCGGAACCACGGCCAACGAAACGGAAAAATTCAACACTGTGGTTCCGCGGATTGGGCTGCGCTACGATTTCAACCCGCACCTGCAGGTCTACGGCAACTATAGCGGATCGGACGAAGCGCCTATCGCGCACCAATTGCCGCTGACGGTGAGCCTGACCATTCCGGGATCGGGCGGCCTGAAGGCTAACGTCGATAATTCCAACGCCTTTATCCGCAACCAGACCCAAGAAAACTTCGAAGCCGGCATTCGTGGAGAATACGGAATCGTCAAATGGAATGTGGCTGGCTTTCACACTCGTGTGGAGCACGAAATCCTGACGCAAGTGGTCGGCAACCCCAATGTTTCCAACCCCGTCACGATCACGAGCAACTCCGCCAGCGCAACAATCCACGAGGGTCTGGAAGGGGCTTTGGATGTCACGCTCTGGAGTTCGGGCGCCAGCAGCCTGAATTGGCGCTCGGCCTTGACGTTGAATAACTTCCACTTCGTCAACGACCCGGTTTACGGCAACAACAAGCTTCCTGCTGTGCCACAGCAGATTTATCAAGGTGAGATCAATTACGTTGACCGCTCAGGTGTATACGCAGGCCTGAACACTGAGTCCGTAACGGCAAAGTATCCGGTTGATTTTTACAATCAACTATATGTGCCCTCTTATGTGATTTACGGCGCTCGTCTCGGATACAAATCCCCAGACAAAAAATGGGAACTCTTCTTCGAGGCGGATAATCTTGGCGATGTCCACTACGCCGCCTCGGCCAGCACCACGGCTCGCGGGACCGCAGCCAGCACGGTGTTCGCGCCCGGACAGACGCGAAA
>CAYVHP010000012.1:0-8415 GCA_964451265.1 uncultured Caulobacteraceae bacterium
GATTGGAAGCCGACCCGCGATACCCCTGCAGGCCAGCGGTCACAATGACCGCATCAACAGGCCGGATACATGACCGCACCAAACCGAGCCACATGCCCACTTTTGCCTCTTGCCCAAAGGGGGCCGTCCATACATGACGGGGTTTTTCAACTTGGTGTTCTTGGTGCTCTTGGTGGTTCAATTTTCAACGGTCCGGCCATACTCACCTTGACAAATCAGTTCCATTCGTTCACTTTTCGTTCTCACATGACCGTCGCCACCCAAACCCCTCCCCAGCCCACAATCACCGGCGTTCCCGTGAGCGCCCCCGCCCCTGATTTGGCGCGGGCCTTGCTCGAGCGTCAGCTGTGGGTTCTGGGCCAGTTGGCCGAGGGCGGGCTGGAGATTGCTCGGGCTATCGAGCGGCGGGCGACATCCGACGAGAGCCCGGACGCAGTTCTGGACGCCGCGTCCCTGGCCTACGCCCGCGTGTCCCGCGCGGTGCGCATGACCATCCTGCTGCAATCCAAGCTGATCGCTGATTTGCAAACCCTCGAGGTCAAGGGCGCGCAAGCGGCCGCGCAGGCCAACTCTCTGAACGGGACCCAGCGGGTGTGCCGTGAGCACGACCAAAAGAGGCGCATCGGCCGAACCGTCGCCCGCATCGCCTGGGCTGACGACCAGGACCTCAACCGGGCTCAGCGGCTGGGGCGGGAGGCCGTCGAGCGGCTTGAGGAGGACGAGCTCTACGGCGACATCCTGAACCGCCCCTTCAGCGAGATCATCGCCCAGATCTGCGAGGACATGGGCTTAGAGCCCGACTGGCCGAAGCTGGCCGACGAAGCCTGGGCCAAGGCCGACCTCAACACCGGCGTCGCCGCCGCGCCCTTGGCGGCAGTGATGGCGAAGAGCGCGCAAGCGCGCCCGCCGCCGCCCTCCAAAGGCGTAGCCCAGTTCACGCCCCAGGCCGCGTCGCCCTGATCCAATAATCTTCACATCCCCTGCGGAGGTGAGGGACCCCGTCCTGTCCTGGATTCGCCTCGCCTAAGCTCGGCGCATGGTGATCACCGGCACCGGTTTGGTCAGGATCTGGCCGCGCATCGCCTTGATATAGGCCTTGCCGTTGGTCGGCAGGGCCAGGATCTTGAGAACAACATCCATGCCCGAAACCACATGGCCGAAGGCGGCGTAACCCAGGTTATCGCCCGGGTCCTCGGGATGGGCGTCCAGATAGGGCTGGGGGCTCGCGCAGATGAAGAAGTCGGCGGTGGCTGAGCCGGGGCCGTAGCGGCCCATCGAAATCGTGCCCGTGTCGTGGATGATTCCGGTCTGGGTCGTGCTCTCGTGGGCGATCGGCGGGTAGCGGCGCACAGTCAAGGGGTTGGGCCAGCCCTGGATGGTGCCGTGGCCCGGCGGTTGGCCGACCGTGCGCGAGGCCCGGTAGATCTGGCCGTCATCGAACAACTTGGTGTCGACATAGTGTAGGAAGTTGGCGCTGGTGATCGGCGCGCGGCCGGACTCCAGCTCCACCACGATGGTCCCCTTGGCCGTGTTGATCGCCACCTTGGGCAGGGCTTTGGCCGCCCGCGCCCGGCGCGGCATGACCGCCGCAGCCCCCACGGCGCCCAGCAGGCTTCGACGTCCGATCACCGCGCTGTCCATGGTCGTCGCTCCTGTCTGCAAGGCCTAAGGGATTAGAATTTCGGCGAGGCCTAGATCAACCCCGCCAAGGGCGAGGACGGGTCGGCGTACAGGCGCTTGGCCATACGTCCGGCCAGGTACCCTTCCCTGCCCGCAATTACCGCGTGCTTCATGGCGCGCGCCATGCGCACCGGGTCCTTGGCCCCGGCGATGGCGGTGTTCATCAGCACCGCGTCGCAGCCCAGCTCCATGGCCAGCACAGCGTCTGACGGCGCGCCCACGCCCGCGTCCACCACCACCGGCACCTTGGCCTGCTCGACGATCAGGCGGATGTTGACGCGGTTCTGGATGCCCAGGCCCGAGCCGATGGGGGCGGCCGCCGGCATGATGGCGGCGGCGCCGGCCTCTTCCAGCTTTTGCGCATAGACCACATCGTCGGTGCAATAGACCATCACCTGAAACCCCTCGGAAACCAGCAGCTTAAGGGCGCGCAGGGTCTCTTCCATGTCGGGGTAGAGGTGAGCGGTGTTGGACAGCACCTCCAGCTTGACCAGGTCCCAGCCGCCCGCCTCGCGCGCCAGGCGCAATGTGCGTACGGCTTCCTCGCCGGTGAAGCAGCCGGCGGTGTTGGGCAGATAGGTGAAGCGCTTAGGGTCGATGAAGTCCACCAGCATGGGCTGATTGGGATCCGACAGGTTCACCCGGCGCACGGCCACGGTGACCATCTCGGCGCCGGCCGCCTCAACGGCTGCAGCGTTGACGGCATAGTCCTTGTACTTGCCGGTGCCGACGATCAGGCGCGATTGGAAAGCCTGTCCGGCGACCGTCCACGTGTCGTCTGCGAGGGGATGGCCCGGAGCGTTCATGTCAGCCGCCTCCGATGAAGTGGACGATCTCGATGCGGTCGCCCTCGGTCAGGGCGGTGGAGGCATAGGTGGAGCGGGGCACGATTTCCAGGTTGCGTTCGATGGCCACCTTGCGCGCGTCCAAGCCCAAGGCGGCGATCAGGGTCTGCACGTCGCCGGCCTGATCAAAGCCGCGCTCTTCGCCGTTGACCCACAGTTTCATGCCGCGCTCCAGGCCTCGCCGGACAGGGCGTCCGTCCCTTGAGCTTGTGACCCCGCCCAGCCAAAGTTACAAGTCGCTCGAATCCCCAGGTGAGCCCGATGACCAAGCCGATTTACGTCCTGAACGGGCCCAACCTCAATATGCTGGGTCAACGCGAACCGCATATCTATGGCTCCCAGACCCTGGCCGACGTTCAGGTCCTGTGCGAGGACCGCGCCAAGGCCTTGGGTCTTGCCGTTGAGTTTCGCCAAACCAATCATGAGGGCGTGCTGATCGACTGGGTGCAGGAGGCGCGGCTTGAAGCCGGCGCCCTGGTGATCAATCCCGCCGGGTTCGGCCACACCTCCGTGGCCCTGCTCGATGCGCTGAAGCTGTTGTCCATCCCCATCGTGGAATGCCACCTGTCGCATCTGGCCACGCGCGAGGCCTTCCGCCACCAGACCTATGTCTCGCTGGCGGCCAAGGGGCTGATCTCCGGCTTCGGCGCTCAGAGCTATGTTCTGGCCATCGAAGCGGCGGCCCAGTTGGCCACGGCGCAGTAGGCGCCCGTGGGCGCGCCGGGAGCCTATCGCGTGAAGGGCTTCACTGTTGAGGACCTGCTGGACTGCTATGAACGGGGCGTGTTCCCGATGGCGGACACGCGCGATGACGACAAGATCTTCCTGATTGACCCGGCCGAGCGGGGCGTCCTGCCCCTGACCGGATTCCACGTGCCCCGGCGGCTGGCGCGCACCATCCGGTCTGACCACTACCAAGTGCGCATCGACACCGCGTTCGAACAGGTGGTGGAGGCCTGCGCCGCAGCCCAGCCGCACCGGCCCGACACCTGGATCAACCGCCCGATCCAGGCGCTGTACCGCGAGCTGTTCTTGCGCGGCGCCGGGCACAGCGTGGAATGCTGGCGGGACAGTCGGTTGGTAGGCGGGCTTTACGGCGTGGCCATCGGGGCGGCGTTCTTTGGCGAGAGCATGTTCTCGCTGGAGCGCGACGCGTCAAAGGTGGCCCTGGCCCATCTGGTGGCCCGGCTGACGGTCGGCGGCTTCCGGCTGCTGGACACTCAGTTCCTGACCGATCACCTGTCCCAGTTCGGCGCCCAGGCGGTGTCGCGGGCGGACTACAAGCGGCGGCTGAACGCCGCGCTGGAGCACCAGGGCGACTTCTACCTCTTGCCGGCCTATGAGCCGGGGGCGGCGGTCTTACAGGCGATCAGCCAGGCGTCATAGACCGGGTGCTGGAAGGGATTGACCCCCGGCGCATTGGCGAACATCCAGCCGCGAAACAGCTGACGCGCCGGCGGCGGGGCCTGGCCGGGCGGGGCCTTAGGCTGGGAATCGATTTCGATGTGGGCGTAGGAGCCGGGCTGGGTCTCGTCCGAGGCGCTGTCCTCGCAGGCGTGCACGGTGAACACCAGGTCCTTGTAGCGAACCGGCTGGTTGACCTGGGCCTCGAACCTCAGGGTCTCGGCGGTGACCTTGTCCAGGGCCTGCAGGATGGCGGCGTTGCGGCGGGGCCGTTTGGCGGGGGCGACCACCTTGGGTGGGGGCGCGTCCGAGGCGCTGTCATCGGCGGCGTCCTGAGCGGGCGCGGCAGCCGCCGGCTTGGCGGGCGCGGGCGTGGTCTGGGGCGGCCTGGCGTAGTTGTGGGCCGCAGGCACGGACCCTTCCAAAAGCTGAGAGGCTTCGTCGCCGCCCGTAGCAGGGGTCTGGGCCAGGACCGGCGCTCCGGTCAGGACCACCAAGGCCGTCAAGGCCGCGCCGAGGCAAACTGAGCGCATGGCGGCTATTTCGGCTTCCAGGCCTGATAGTCCCCGGTCGCATCCGGCCGCCGGCCGCCCCGGGCGATGGAGCCCTTGGGCCGCCAGGCGTTGATGGTGCCGGTCAGGTTCGGCACATGGGGCTTTTCCCAGGACTTGACCTTGAACGGCTCCACCGTCGGCGGCTCGTCAAAGGTGTAGTGCATCCAGCCGTGCCAATCGGGCGAGATCTTGGAGGCCTCCGCATAGCCCTTGTAGATCACATAGCGGCGCTTGCGTTGGTCATAGCTGCCCTTGTTGGTGCGCGCCTCATAGTAGCGGTTGCCCGCCTCGTCCTCGCCTACGAAGGCGCTGCTCTTTTTGATGGTGAACCAGGCGCCGATGGTGACGCCGTTCCACCAGGTAAAAATCGCTTTCAGCACCGCAATACCGCTTTCCGACAAGCACATTGGGCCGGTTTGAAGCCGCCCCCCTTGCGGTCGGACTATAGGGTCCGAGTCAAGGCCCGTCCAGCCGCCCATTGCCGGGCCTGCCCCAGGCATTTACGCAAGATGTTGTGGATATGCGCCCGATACCCACAACATCTATTTGAACTTGTCACCCAGGGGGCCTAGTTTTCCCAGGCGGGAGCGTCCTTGCCCGTCGGAGGCCGATCATGCGGTTTGAAAACGATGACGCGGTGATAGGCGCCGGGCCTGATCTGGCGCTGCGCCGGATCGAGCGAACGGACCGCGTCGAGGCCGTCGTCGCCCCGCGTGATTGGCCCAGCGCCCGTGTCGAAGCCTGGCTGGACTGGGCCGAGGGGCTGGCCGGTGATTTTCCCGCCATAGACTTGCCTGAAGCGCTGTCGCCGCACGCGCCCTACGATCCCCTGCTGGCCGAAGGGCCCGACCGCTACGCCCGGCGCGCCGCCGCCTGGGGTCTGAAGCTGGGTCTGTTCGCGGGGACTGATGACGCCCTCGCCTTTCGCCAGGCCCTGTTCGCCAGCCTCGCCAAGGGTCAGGCCGCCCCTGCCCAGAGCTTTAACGCGGGCGTGCGCCTGACCAGCGGGGACGCCCCGCCCATCGCTGCGCAGGTGTTGCAGCTGGACGATATCGAGTTCGGCCCTGCCCTGGCGCGGCATGTGGCCGCCCTGCGCGCCGATCAGGCCGCCGCCGCCGGCGCGCGGCTGGTGGCGGACCGGCTGGGCGATGTCACAGCGGCGGTGCAGCGGTGTGAGGGCGACGGATCCGCCTGCGCCGATCCCCTGCGCAACCTGGCCCTTGGCCGCGCAGCGCGAGCCGCGCGCGAAGCCGGAGCGCCGGACGCCCTGATCCTCAATGCCATAGGTCTGGCGTCCAGCGGACAGGCCGGCTGGGCCGCCGCAGAGCCCCGGGCCAACCACCGCCCGCCCCTGGTGCTGTGCGCCCCGCGCGAGCTGGTGCAGAGCGGGTGTCCCGAAGCGACCGCCGCAGCGCACGCCGCCTGGGAGGGCGCGAGCCTGGCGTTGGCCTTCGATCTGCAAGACGCCGAAGCCCTGGAGCGGGCGGCAACCGCCCCGCGCGCGGCCATCGACCTGGCCGGCTTCATGGACCCGGACGGCGAGATCGATGCGGCGGGCCTGGAGGCCTGCGCGCGTCTGTGGACCGTCGCTCTGGAGATTGACCTGTCCGCCGGGTTCGCCGCCGATAGCGCCGCCGCCGCGCGGCGGGCGGCTTTGCGTCCCCTGGGCCTGACCCTGGCCGGGCTGGGCGATGTCTTGGCCGGTCGCGGCCTGGCCTATGGCTCGCCGACGGGCCAGAGCGCGGCGCGAGACCTGTTCGCGATCCTCGCCGCCGCATCGACCCTCGCGTCGGCGCAGCTGGCCCAGGTACTGGGTCCCTACCCCGACTATGAGGCTGACAAGGCCGACAAACTGGCCGCGCTCAAACACCAAGCCGCCCTGGCCAAGGACACCCCCGCCCGCGCCCTGTTCGCCAAGGCCCTGAAGGCGGCGACCCAAGGCGGTCTGCGTCACGCCGAAACCGTCGCCCTGTTCGATGATGTGGAGCTGAGCCTGCGACTGGGCGGCGAGCCCATCGGCCCGCAACCCTGGTCCGGCCCGCTCATCTTTGCCGAGAGCCAGGACGATCTGCTGATCCCCCACATGTCGCCGGCGGCCATGGCCGGGTTAGAGCGGCTCGGCGCCGACCTGCGCGCCGCCGAACGGCGCCTCTTGGGCGAGGCTAGCCTGCGCGACGCGCCCGGAATCGACCACAAGGCGCTGGAGGCCCGCGGCTTCACCGAGCATGAGATCGGTCTGGCCGAACAGATGCTGCCGATCCTGCGCGACCTGCGCGCCGCCTTTGCGCCCGCCGTCATCGGCGCGGGCTTCGTCGGCGATGTTCTGGGCGCCACGGCGCAGGACCTGGCCGACCCCGCCTTTGATGTCCTGGCCTTTGCGGGCTTTTCACCCGATCAGATCGCCCAGACCCAGGCCTTTGCCTGCGGCGCCGGAAGCCTGGCCGGGTTCGAGGCCTTGAGCGAGGCCCAGAGCGCGCCCTTCCTGGCCGCCGAAGACATCGGGACCCCGGCCCTGATCGCCATGATCGCGGCGGTCGAGCCCTTCAGCGGCGCGCCCAGCCAGATCGGTCTGACCCTGGCCTGGACCGATGCGCCCGCCGACGCCGCCAAGCTGCAAGCCGCCGCCGCCCGCGCCGGCCTCAGAGCGGTGCGCATGACCCGCCAGGCCGCGCCGGGCGGACTGACCCTGGACCTGCCCGCCGTCGACGAGCCGCCCATGCGCCGCCCGGCGCCCGCCCCGGTGGTCACCGAGCGCGTGGTGGAAAAGGTGGTCGAGCGCGACCGCACCCGCCGCAAGCTGCCGGACCGGCGCAAGGGCTATATCCAAAAGGCCTCGGTCGGCGGGCATAAGGTCTATCTGCACACCGGCGAATACGACGACGGCGAGCTGGGCGAAATCTTCCTGGACATGCACAAGGAAGGCGCCGCCTTCCGCAGCCTGATGAACAATTTCGCCATCGCCATCTCCATCGGCCTGCAATACGGCGTGCCCCTGGACGAGTTCGTCGACGCCTTCGTCTACACCCGGTTCGAGCCGGCCGGACCGGTCACGGGCAACGACTCCATCCGCTCGGCCACCTCGATCCTGGACTACATCTTCCGCGAGTTGGGCGTGTCTTATCTGGACCGCCAAGACCTGGCCAACGGCGATCCGGGCGAGTTCAACGCCGATGGCCTGGGCCAGGGCAAGGGTGGCGCGCCGCTCGACGATGAAGACCCCGAGGACGCCCTCCAACCCGCCTCCCGCTTCATCTCCAAGGGCTTCGCCCGGGGCTCGGCCCCGGACAACCTGCTGTTCCTGCCGGTGGGCGGGCGCAAGGGCGCGGCCCCGGCGGAGGCGAGCGCCGACGTCTGCCCCAGTTGCGGGGGGTTGAGCATGACGCTCAAGGGACAGGGGTTGGTCTGCACGGCTTGCGGGGAGACGAAGGCGGGGTCTGTGTCTTAGATCGCGCATCAGGTGACAGGTGGTTCTTCCGCCACGTCAGACTCGAATAGGTGCGATGCCATTACAGCGTTGCACGTGCGGTTTTCGCCAACCTGAGGTAGTGTCTCGGCATAAGTGGCCGGGGGGGCGGGATGGGACTTCGTTTTCGACGCAGCGTGCGTCTTTTTCCGGGGGTTCGGCTGAACTTCAGTCGAAGTGGGGTCAGCACATCAATAGGCGTCCGTGGCGCGACGGTGGAGTGACCCCCTTTAGCGAGACAGAGAAATAAGGGACAGTTCTCATCAGGAGAACGGATGTCCAGACAAGAACGACGACGGTTCAGCCGGGAGTTTAAGCTCTCGGCGGCAAACCGGCTGGAGATGGGCGAGAGCGGCAGTGCGCTGTCGCTGGAGCTTGGGGTCAAGCGCACTATCCTCTACCGTTGGCGCGACGCTTGGCGGGCGGGTGGCGAGCTGGCCCTGCGTTCTGGGCAGGGGCGCCCCAGCAA
>CAYVHP010000013.1:0-7302 GCA_964451265.1 uncultured Caulobacteraceae bacterium
GGATCCGCGCGATCGTCTCCACGCCCGTCATCCCCCACCCCTTCCAGCACCAGGAAGGGGCATCCAAGACCACAAGTCGGGGGGCTAATCTTCGACGCGAAAAACGCCCCTCAGGGGGACAACATTGCAGGCGATCTCACATCCATGCCCAAGGAGAGGATCTGGCTCAGCTGGCCCGCATTGTCGGCGCGCGCCCTCAGAGCCTCGCCCTGGATTTGGGCTGCGGTGGCGGTCACGCCGCGTTTCTCCTCGCGCCGTTGGTGAAGAAGGTGGTGGCCTATGACCTGTCCGAGGCGATGGTCGCGACGGTCCGCTCCGAGGCCGTCCGGCGGGGCTTCGACAATCTGGACGCCCGGCAAGGTTCGGCCGAACGGCTGCCATGCCCCAATGCGGCGTTTGATATCGTGGTCAGCCGCTACAGCGTCCATCATTGGAGCGATGCCCTCGCCGGACTACGCGAGGCTCGCCGGGTGCTGAAGCCCGGCGGTCTGGCGGTGTTCATGGATGTCGTGACGCCTGGTTCGCCCTTGCTGGATACATGGCTGCAATCGGTAGAGCTGCTGCGCGATCCGTCACACGTGCGGAACTATTCCGTCCCGGAATGGCAAACCATGGTGCGCGAGGCAGGGCTCCAGCCTGGAGAGGCGTCCTACTTCAAGCTGCGTTTGGAGTTCGCGTCATGGATCAAGCGAATGAACACCGCGGAGGTCCATGTTCAGGCTATCCGCTCCTTGCAGGAGCGCGCTGGTGCAGAAGTGGCGAAGCATTTTTCAGTGGAGTTCGACGGGAGCTTTACAGTCGACTCCATGCTGATCTGCGCCGAAGGCTAGCCCACCGGTCTCCTCAGCTTGCCTCCCCTGCCGTTCCAAAGGTCCTGCCTACGAACCAAGCGCGTGGTTCAACACATAGGCCAGCCTCACGCCTGCCTTCTCGAGTTGGATGACCGCATCCTGACGCGCCTGCGCCTGGTAGGCCTGCGACAGCGCCACAGACCCATGCTCGCCGCAGGTCGGCCTTGAGGGCAATTTGTAGACGTCTGTCTTGGCCACAGCGAACGTATCCATCGCCCAGTCGCGCGGCCCGCCCCTGGCCCACGCCGCGGCGTTGGCGGGGGTAATGTCCCGCTCCAGCCGGATGGCGATGTCCACCGGGGAGTCGCCCAATTGGGCCACGACCTCGGTATCCCAATAGGAGTGGAGATTGTTCCATGGGTAAGGTCTGGGCGGTTCGAGGTTCACGCAGTTGCCGCCCTTGTCCTCATGGTCGGACGAATGCAGCGGCTGATGAAGGTCGGCCACGAAATGCAGCAGAAACTTCAGCGCCAAAAGCTGCTCGGCATGAGGCGTCGCCGGGTCCTTTAGCTCCTTGGCGAACTCCTCGATCTTGTTGACCACACAGTCCTGGGCGGGCCCCTGGCTGGCCAACTGTCCGGGTTTCAGCGGCGGAAATCCGAAGCACGCGGCGCTGAGGTCGCTGGTGGCGATCTCTATGTCCGCGAAATGCCAGGCATAGGTCTCGCTATGGGTCGTGCGATATTTGTCGGCCCACACCGTGCGGCTTGCGAAATCGGGCGCGGTCAGCGGGTCAGGATCGCTCGCAAGACGGGCGTCCACCCTGGCCTTGGCGCCGGGCGTCAGTCGATCATAGGCAATCACCCCTGCGACTTCGTGGCCCACTTCCCCCCAGGCGAAAGCGGGTCCGGCCGCGAACAGCGCCATGATCGTGATCGTTGCGGCGAGATTCCTCATGGCTGGACCGTTGACTCCTTGGCTCTCTCGGAGAGAACATAAATAGAACATCTTGAAAACGACTGGAGCCTGCCATGCCAGATCTGCAGCGGGAAGCCTTACGATCCATGGCCGAGGAATTAGCCAATATGATGGGTCCCCATCATCCCGGTCGCCCGGCCTATTACGCCCTGATGCGCGCGGCCAATGCGGTCAAAGAGGCTGCGCAGGACGTTGGCGAGCAGAAGGCCAAGGCGCAGCCAAAGGCGCGCTTGCTGCCCATTGCCGGTGCGGTCGGCGGCGATGGCAAGGTCACGTACCGGACAGGCGCGGATCAGGCGTCCTGAAATGCGCCGGTCCTCTCCAGAGCCCACCCTTTCGCTCCTGATCGTGGAGATTAAGGGGCTGCGCATCTACTGCGAGTGCAGCGGCGTCCTGCGCATCCTTTCACCGCTGGAGGCCGTCGCCAGCTATGGCGGGAAGGTGCGGTTCTCGGAGCTTCGGACGATCATCAAGGGGCGATGCGGATCAGCGGAGTGTTGCGCGCACATAGGGCCGACCGTGGATGCCTATTCGAAGTACCAGAAGTGACAGCCGGTTCGCGGCGGCGTTCCGAGCCGCAGTGGGGCGGTCTGGTGTCGTTGACCCCCGCCCATTACGCCGCCGCGCGAATATCGAAGTCTGCATGGATGACCCCGTAAGGCACGACGATTTTTCGGTCGTCGGTCCGTTCGATGAGTCCCCAATGCAGAAGAACGGCCACATCCTCATGCACGCGCTTCACGTCACGGCTGAGTTCGCGAGCGAGACCTCGCAGGCTGACAGGCCCCAACGCTTGCAACCGCTCAATCAGCTCCCAGCGCCTTGGCGAGAGGATGGAAAAGAGCTGTGCCGGCGACGAGAAGGTGAAGACATCAGAGTCCGACTTGCCAGTGCGCCAAGCGTCCACAAAGGCCGCGCCGGCTTCGAGCAGGACCGCAGCGTTGTCCTTGCGGATTTGGATAGTGGCCACTCTCATTTCGCTCTCCGTCTTTCAACGTCTGCCAGGAAGTCCCGCACGAGATTCTCGACGGTGCTGAATGAGTACGGCTCCTCCGCCCCGTCGAGATGGCGGTGATCGCCCTTTGGGCGCTCGTTGTCGTAGCCCACGATCCGCTCGCTTCCCCGGCCGTAAAACAGTCGGTATTTGTAGCTGTGCGTGCTGCCATCGACCGGTTGCGGTACGCGCCAGATCACCAGCTCCAAAATAGCGCCGTCCGAGAGAACGCTCTTCTGGCGACGTAGGAGCTCAGCCTTCACGTTGGCCATAATGCCAACAATTCTGGTTGTTGTCAAATGCGCCAACGGCCATGTGGTTGCCGTTCAGGCCTTGCAGGCGATACGGCCTATTCTCTGCAACGCCTGGCGCCTAGTTTTGTCAGCTTAACTCAGCCAAGCCACACGGACGGCGTCACGGCCAGGTCAGGACCGGCCGCATCGTCTTCAGGACGCCGGCCCGGTCCAGGGGGCCGAAATAGCGGCTGTCGAACGATGCCGCCTCGTAGTCGCTCATCAGCAGGACCTGGCCATCCGCGAGGGTGGCCGACAGGCGCAGCTGGGGTAGCGGCCGACCAAGGCCGTCCCGAGCCAACGGTCTGCTGTTCTTCAGAACCTTGCCGTCCACCATGACACCTGCCGGCCCGATGGCGACCTGGTCGCCGGCGGCGGCGGCCAGGCGCTTGATCAGTGGAACGCTGCCCGACGGGCACCGGCCGGGATCGAGATAGCCCCGCGCCATACCGAAATTCGCTACGGAACTGCCCGGACAATATGCCACCAGGTCGCCCACGTGGGCGGCCCGGCCGAGGGGTAGATAGAGCCCCCGCGGATAGCTCCGCGTTGTGTTGATGAGGCCCCCTTCCCCGCCCAGCGCCGCGGTTATGACGAGGACAACACTCAGCGCCGCAGTGATGGCGACGAATCCGGGGGTGGAGATCCTCACGCAGCCTCCCCCTCATCCTCGCGTGTCTCTTGAGGAGGAAACCAGCTCGCGCGCTTGCCGATCGGCGGCGCGACCGTCTTCGGGTTGGTCAAAAGCGCCGCGCGAAGCGTCTTGGCTTCGGCCTTGCGCATCAGCGTCGAGCGCTGCTTTCCCTCAGCGTCCCACCAGGGGACCCGGTCGAAGATCTCGGGCGCAGCCGGCGGCAGGGACGCCGCCGCCTTAAACACCGGGACCTCCCAATAAAGGATCTGGCGGCCCAGAGCCATCGGATGGCCGGTCGCATAGATCAGCATTTCACCAGCCTCGATGATGTTCCCGTTGGCATCCTTGCGCGCACCCTTCATCCGCATGATCTCGTCAGGCGATTTCAGCCACCGTTTCTCCTCCTTGATCGAGGTTGAGACGCTGTCGCCCTTACCGAGGCCATGCACCTGTCTGCTGACGGTGACGTTCGGCGTCAGGACCGTCGTTTCACCACACAGCTTCGAGATATGCTCCGCCGTCTCCAGCTTGTTCGGCGGGTAGAAGTTCTGGATGTGGCAGTTCGACGAAATCATCTCGTCCGGCCCATAGCCTTTGTCCCTGGACTTGAGCTGCGTAATGTCCTGACAGATGAGGTAGAACTTCATCCCGAAGCCGCCGGCGAACGACAAAGACTCCTGGATCACGTCCATTTTCCCAAGATTGGGAAACTCGTCGATCATGAATAGAAGTCGGTGATTGTAGGGGGCAACCGCACGGCCGTTCTCAAAGCGCTGCTTGGCCGAAAGCTTCCGCACCATCATGTCGAGCATGATGCGCACCAGCGGATGAAGCCGATCCTTATCCGCAGCCTGCGCGATGATGTAGAGCGTCACGGGGCTCTGGCTGAACATGAGGTCCTCGATTTTGAAATCGCTGAACTCCGTGTTCCTGGCCACGATGGGATCACGAAAGAGACTGTAGAACTTCCGCGCCGTCGTCACGACCGAGCCCCTTTCGTCATCCGGCGTGTCCTTGATCGCGCGGGCCGCCTTGGCGACGGTCGCCTGGGTTCGCCTGTTCTTGCCGACGCCATCAGGATGCGGTTTGTCGTAATGGTCGAACGTGAGCATCTCGTCCCACAGCTCGCCGATGTTCCGCTCTGGGTCGGACAACAGACGGTCGATTTCGCTCATGCTGGCCGCGGGGGCCGGAGCGAAGAACGTCACCGTCTCGTAGTCAAAGTTGACCCATTCGGTGCGGACGCTGTCAGGGTCGATCACGGTCACTGTCGCGAACCGCTCGTCGATCTCACCATCGCGGGTTCGAACAGGCTGCGGGTTCGGGACGGTTCGGGTGTCATATACCTTCACCGCCTCATCTTCGGACTTGAAGTGGACCGCACCGTCATCGGCCAGCTTCGGCCTAGGGGTCCCCTTCCTGAAGGTTCTCCGCTCGATCTTCGATGGCTCCACGCCGCCGCTCCTGTTGACGTTGACTGCTTTGCGCACGAACACGTCGAACTCGGTGTCCTCCTGAAGAAGGAGCGGCGCCGGCTTGAGCTTTTCGTCCAGCAGCGGCCTCATCACCCCCGAGCGCTGCCGGTAAAGGGCATGAAGGATGACGCCAACCAGCAAGCCGCTCGCGCTCACTATGAAGTGCTCGTCCACGCCGTGGAGCGCGGAACCGGCGCCGGTTTGGAGCATCATTTTGACCATGTTCTGCACGTCGGCGGTCTCGTACTGCGTGCCTAAACGGATCTCATCGAGTGGATTCCAGCGGCAACTCCCCTCCGGCGCGGCGGGGTCAAACCGCAGCACCAGGTTGCCCAGCGACATGGCCCTTTGACCGCTGGTCAGCGGGTACAGCTCGTCCTTCATGTCGACCACCACAGCGCTGGATTGCCAAGCCAGCAGGGTCGGGATGACCAGGCCGATGCCCTTCCCCGACCGGGTTGGCGCGATCGTCAGGATGTGCTCAGGTCCGTTGTGGCGCAGGAACTCGAAGCGGTTGGAAGCAGGGTCCACCCAGCCACCGACATAGACCCCATCGTTGTTCAGTAAAGACGCCTGCTCGAGTCCGTCACGACCGACCCACTCAGCCGATCCGTGAAGGATTGGGTTCGCGGACTCCTTTGCCTGCGCCGCTCGCCGCCAGCCCGCGATTGCGGCCGCGCCAACTAAGAACGTCAATGAGCCGGCGGCTGTCGAAAGAACGTACTCGCGCTCGTAAATGGCGTGATAGTGCAGCGCCCACGGAAAGATCGCGAAAGGCTGGTAGGCCACCCCATAATGCAGGGCCCGCAGCGCCGGCGAGAAATTGAACAGACGCGCGAACGTCTCCGTCGCCACGAACGACGCCGCCAGAGATATGAGCCCGCCGGAGATATAGGGCGGGGCCATTCGGACCTTGCTCGGCGGTCCCGATCCTGCCATCGGCCCGATCGCATTGTTGCGGTTACGCACGTTAGCTTTGCGGGGCCGCATGTATCGCCTGTCATCGCTGAATATGGACACTGGCATGTCCTCCTTTCACGGGTTTGCTCGATTAGTCGGTCGCCCTTGCGCCTGCTCGTGTGAAGACGACCGGAACCTCGGCGCCGGCGCGCAAGGCCGAGCTCACGCTTGAACGGCGCATCACCGGCCTCGCCGGCGGGCGAAACACCAAAGACGTCGACGCCAGGGCCAGGTTTGGCCAGCGGACGTGCAGCCATCTCGCCCAGCGCGCGCCGCGCACCATGATCTGCGCTCGGTACGCCGCGTTCAGGCTGGGCGTGCGCGAGTGGTAGTTTGCGGCGCGGGTCCATAGGTCGCCGGCGTCATGCGCCAGGTGTTGGCGCAGGCGCCAGGCCGCCAGATGATAGGCGTAACACCCCGGACGCGCCGCCTCGGCGGGTCCGATCCCGTAGGGGGCCAGGCTGCGCAGATAGGCCGTGTTGAACTGCAGCGCGCCGACGTCAAACGTCCCATTGCGGTTCCGGGCCCACTGACCTGGCCGCCCGCCTTCCTGCTCGGCGACCGCCAGGACCACGTTGGCGGGCACGCCGTACCGCAGCGCCGCGCCCAGCGAACACGTCACGCGCTCGGCCACCGCCGGCGCGGCAGCCTGCGGGGGGCTAGGACTCAACGCCATCCCCTGCCCCGCTGATCACCCCTCCGGACAAGCCGCCTGGAATCTGACCCTGGCTCGAACCCTTTCGGGAAGGCCTGCCGCCGCTGTAGGCGCTTCGGGCGGCGCTGAGCGGCTCTTCACCTTCGTGCACCGCCAGGGCCGCCCCCGTTGCGGCGGCGGCCAGCTTCAGCGCTTGGCCCGCCGCAGCAAGGCCAGAAGTCGTTCCGGTGTTCCCAGGGCTGTCACCCGATCCGTCTTGTACGCGGCCAGCAGATTGAGCAGCTGTCGGAGATTCTCCCGCACCGCCCATCTCAGCGCTGGACCCAGGCCCGCCCGCGTCGGCGGGCAAGGCGTCGGCCGGCGCACCGCCGCCAGTCGGTCCAGAAGCTTGGACATCCTGTCCTCCAGAATTAGAGGCGCCGAGATCGACAGGGCGGATCGCTGGGATCGTGTCGCCAGATTTGCGCGCGAAATCCGACAGGCCGTTAGTCGCGGCGCGCGGAGCGGCGGCGCCAGGGCCGC
>CAYVHP010000014.1:0-4696 GCA_964451265.1 uncultured Caulobacteraceae bacterium
CTGTTCGGGTTCAATGGATAGGCGGACGGGGAGCCTGGCTCGGGCGCGGCCTCTAACGACCCAGGACCCAGCGGTCCCCCGTCCGCCGCCGCAGTTCCATATCTCAACTGAGGCTCAGCCAAGATACAAGGACCCAGCAGCTCCGGGCTGTCCGCGCCAGATAAACCGAGACGGAATCATAGCGGTCTACATCCTCGCCAGCGGGCGCAATGGGACGCTGTATATCGGCGTGACAAGCGATCTGCGGGCGCGAATTTCCCAGCACAAGCACGGGATGATCGAGGGATTTTCCACGCGATACGGCTGCAAGACGCTCGTCTGGTACGAGCCGTTTGAATTCATCACCAGCGCGATCAAGCGGGAGAAGCAGCTCAAGCACTGGCGGCGGGCGTGGAAGCTGAAGCTGATAGAGGCCGCAAATCCTGAGTGGCGGGATTTGGCGGATCAGTTGTGGGATGCGGGTGGATAGGTCGCGCTTGCTGGGTTCTCGGGCTTCGCTGCGCGAACCCGAGAATGACGACTTAAATAATGCGCCTAAACCGTGACCTGTGCGCCCAGCTCGACCACCCGGCCGGGCGGGATCTTATAGAACTCGGTGGGATTGGCGGCGTTCTTCATCAGGAAGATGAACAGCTTGTCCTGCCACAAGGGCATGCCGGAATTGGCGGCGGGAACCACTGAGCGGCGGCCCAGGAAGAAGGAGGTCGACATGATGTCGAACTTCAGTCCGTACTTGCGGCACATGGACAGGGCCTTGGGCAGGTTCGGGCTTTCCATGAAGCCGTAGCGGACGACCACCTTTTTGAAGTCGTCATTGACCCCCTCGATGGTCAGGCGGTCAGCCTCGTCCACGCGAGGGGTATCGGCGGTGGCCACCGACATGATCACGTTTTTCTCGTGCAGAACCTTGTTGTGCTTGAGATTGTGCATCAGGGCCACCGGCGCCATGTCCGGCTCGCTGGTCAGGAAGATGGCGGTGCCGGGCACGCGGTGGGGCGCGCGGGCGCGGAGAATCTCGGTCAGTTCGTTGAGGCTCACGCTGTCGCGGCGGGCCTTTTCGGTGAGGATGCGCACGCCGTGCACCCAGGTGGCCATCACACCGAACAGGGAGGCGCCGATCAGCAGAGGCACCCAGCCGCCGGACAAGATCTTCAGGGCGTTGGCCGCCAGGAAGGTGGTGTCGAGAATGAGGAAGGGCGCGATGAAGGCGACGGAGGCCGCCATGCGCCACTTCCACAGATAGCGCACCACGATGAAGGCCAGGCTGGTGGTGACCACCATGGTGCCGGTCACCGCCAGGCCGTAGGCGTGGGCTAGGTTATCGGAGGTGTGGAACAGGGCCACTAGCGCCAGGACGCCGAGCAGCAGCATGAAGTTGATCTGCGGCAGATAGATCTGGCCGGCCTGGTGTTCGGAGGTGCGCAGGATGGTCATGCGAGGCAGAAGGCCCAGCTGGATCGCCTGCTGGGTCAAGGAGAAGGCGCCGGTGATCACCGCCTGGCTTGCGATGATGGTGGCGGCGCCCGCCAGCACCAGCATGGCCGCGCGGAACTGAGGCGGGATCATCAGGAAGAACCAGTCCTGATTGATCAAGGTGTGACCGTGGGCGGTGGCGATGGCCAGGGCCTTTAAGGCAAAGGCGCCCTGGCCCAGATAGTTCAACGCCAGACACGGCAAGGCGAAGAACAGCCAGGCCGCCTGGATCGGCCAGCGGCCGAAATGGCCCATGTCCGCGTACAAGGCTTCTGCCCCGGTCACGGTGAGGAACACCGCGCCCAGCACTAAAAAGCCGACAAAGCCGTGGCGGATCAGGAACTCCACCGCGAAATGCGGACTGAGCGCCCACAGCACGCCCGGGTCGTCGAGAATATGCATGGCGCCGACCGCGCCGATGCACAGGAACCAGATGGCCATGATCGGTCCGAACAGGGCCGCCACCTTAGCCGTGCCGCGCGCCTGGGCCAGGAACAGCACAACCAGGACGATGGCCGAGACAGCGACCACCGTGGAGGTGTGAATGTGGCCGTGCAGCTGCGGGACGGTCTTCATCCCCTCCATGGCCGACAGCACCGAAATGGCCGGGGTAATCACCGCATCGCCATAGAACAGGGCGGCGCCCAGTACGCCCATGGTGAACACAAACATGGTCCGCCGGCCGAGCGCCGTCTGGGCCAGGGCCATGAGCGACAGCACCCCGCCTTCGCCCCGGTTGTCCGCCCGCATCAGGAACAGAACATATTTGATGGTGACGACCAGGATCAGGGCCCATAGGGCGAGGGACACGACGCCCAGCACGGCCGGACGGCTGGCGCCGTCCTTCAGCGCCTCCTCCATGGCCGCGCGGAAGGCGTACAAGGGGCTCGTGCCGATATCGCCGTAAACCACGCCGATGGCGGCGAGCGACATGGCCAGCACGCCCGACCGCTTAAGGCTGTGGCCATCGCCTTGCGGTTGGTCGGCCGCCGGAGCGGTCGGCGAAGGCGCGCTCTGGACGGGAGCGGACGCATCAGAGGCTGGGAAAGCCATTCAATCCCTCCGGGGGCCGGCGCCGGGAAACAGGGTAGAAGGCGGCGCGCCCACTCGATTGCAGCGGGCGCGAATACTCCCTTTCCACGCGGCCAGCAATCGTCCCCACAATGGTGCGACAGAGAGGCATGGCGAATAAGGCCATTGAACCGGCTGCGGAGCCCATTACCTTTACGCTAGATGTCTGACAGCCAACGCTTTCCGGTCGCAGCCCACGCCCTCGCCTATCTGGCGCATAAGGGGGCGTTTTCGGCTCAGGCCGCTGTGTCCAGCGCAGAGCTGGCGTGCTCGATCCCCACTAATCCGGTGGTGGTGCGTCGCACCACTGCGCTTCTGGCCAAGGCCGGACTGATCGGGACTCGCACGGGCGCCGGCGGCGGCGCCTGGCTTATTCGTCCTGCCGAGACCATCACCTTGGATCAGGTGCTGCGGGCCGTGCACGGCTGCGCCCACCTCGGCGCCCCGCCCCCCGGCGCCCAAGGCTGCCCCGTGGGCGAGCGCATCCCTAAGGCGGTGAAGGCGGCGCTGGAGGCGGTGGATCAGGCGGCGGGAGAGTGCCTGTCGAAGATTACGGTTGCGGACCTGCTGGCCGAAAATGAAGCGGCCTGAGGGCCCAGCCTGGACCGAGATTGTCCGGTTGAATTTTATAGCAAATATGCTATATTGAACAGGAAAAGTTCAACCTCGGCGTACAGGCAAAAGTGATTTTGGACGTCCCATGGCATGGACCGTCGAAACCCTGGGCGCCGTGTCGATGCGGAGATCGCCGCACTGCCAAAGGACATGCAGGCATCCTTCCTTCGCCTAGCTGAACGTATCGAAGCCGTGGGCCTGGAGAGGATTGGCGAGCCTCACGTCAAGCATCTCCAAGACAAGCTTTGGGAGATGCGGTTTGGCGGACGCGACGGGATCGCCAGAGCCATTTACGTCACTGCGGTCGGCCGCCGAGTCGTCGTGGTGCATGCTTTTGTGAAGAAGACCCAGAAGACGCCCCGCGCTGCTCTTGAGCTGGCGGCGCGGCGAGCCAAGGAGATCAAGCCATGACCAGCCTCGCCAAGCTTCGGCAGAAACTGCTGACCGACCCTGAGGTCAAAGCTGAGTATGACCGGCTCGGTCCCATCTTCGCTGTTGTCGGCGAGATGATCGAGGCTCGGCAGGCTGCCGGTTTGACGCAAACGGATATCGCGACCCGAATGGGCACATCCCAATCCGTCGTCGCGCGACTGGAGAATGCCCGCCACATGCCGACCTTCGAAATGGTTGCCCGTTATGCCGCCGCGATCGGCCGGCGCCTCGATATCCACCTCGTGCCGAGCGGCAGCGAGCACAACGCCTCGCAGGTCTGGCCTTAGGCAGTGTTGGGTGGGCCCGCACTATGGCCGCTAGGCGGATGACACAGCCGGCGGATCGGGGCATAAGGCCGGCTTGCACAACATCATTCGAGACCCGGTCTTCGCCGGGACCAACGGAAAGGGTCCTCCGTGCCCGCACTTACGCCCGCATCAGACCCACGCCTGATCCTGCCCCTCGATCTGCCGACGCGCAAAGACGCCGAGCACCTGGTCGAACGGCTGGACGGCGCGATCCGCTTTTACAAGATCGGCCTGCAACTTCTGGCCTCCGACGGCATGGCCCTGGCGCGTGACCTGAAGGGGCAGGGCTATGATCTGTTCCTTGATTGGAAGCTGCACGACATCGGCGCAACGGTGGAGAAGGCGACGGCCGCGGTGGTGGCTTCCGGCGCTTGCGATTTCTTGACGGTCCACGCCGAGCCGCAGGTGCTGAAGGCGGCGGTGCGAGGGCGGGCGGGGGACAAGGGCGCGAAGATTCTCGGCGTCACGGTCATGACCAGCCTGACCGAGGACGATCTCAAGGACATGGGCTACGGCCTGGGCGTCACGGCCCTGGTGGAGCGGCGCATCCGCCAATGTCTGGACGCCGGCGCCGACGGCGTGATCGCCAGCCCGCACGAGGCGGCCCTGGCGCGCCAGATCGGCGGCGAAGGGTTCCTGGTGGTCACGCCCGGAGTCAGGCCGGCCTGGTCCGGCAAGGATGATCAGGCCCGCGCCGCCACGCCCGCCGAGGCGCTGCAAGCCGGCGCCAGCCACCTGGTGTGCGGACGCCCGATCAGCGCCGCGCCCGACCCGCGCGCGGCCGCGCTCAAGGTGAT
>CAYVHP010000015.1:0-3612 GCA_964451265.1 uncultured Caulobacteraceae bacterium
ATACCAGGGATAATGATCGGCGTTCAGGCGGGGCCACGCGTCGGGCGCGCACAGCAGCCACACCGGGGCGCCACAGGCGGCGGCGATATTGGTGGTGGCGTTGGCCGGGCCGATGATCAGGTCCAGAGCCAGGGTCAAGGCGGCCAGATCGTCCAGGTCGTTCTTCAGGTCGATGCCCGGCGGGCTCCACAGCTCCACGGCCATGTCCCGTGCGGCTTGGGCGGCTTCCAGGCTGCTGTCGCCGTACTGCAAATTGACGAAGACTATGCCCGGCGTGGCCAGGACTGGACGCCAGGCGTCGAACGGCGAGAAATAGCGCAGCCGCGCGCCGTCCAGCTTCAGGCTTTTCCACAGCACGCCGATCTTGGGTCCCGGCGGCGCGCTTTTGAGCGCCTCGCGCCAGTCGGCCACACGCTGAGGGTCTGCGGTCAGAAAGCTCGGGCGGTCCGGGAAGTCGTCGACGCTGCGGCGGAAACGTCGGAGCAACGCGCCCATCGGCGCCCAGCAATCCACGTGATCGTCCGGCGTCAGGAACAGGGCCCGGCGAACGGTGCGTGCGTCGATGGTGTGGGTGGCATGGGCTTCCACCCGCGCTTGCGGGAAGGATCGGCGGAACAGCCCGACCAGACGCTCTTCCACGGCCAGGATCAGACGTCCGTCCTGTCCCAGGGCTTGGATGACGTCCGGGATGAGGTTGGCGAACAGCACCTCATCGCCCAGGCCCTGTTCGGCGAACACCAGCAAGGTCTTGCCCGAAAGGTCCATATCGGGCGTCCAAACCGGCTGATCTAGGGCGTAGAGGGTGGCGTCGAAATAGTGATGCGACAGGCGCGCCTCATAGGCCTCCCAGCCCTCGTTCAATCGGCCCATGGCGATCAGCATGGTTGAACGGGCCAGCTTCATCATGGTGCGTTCGTGTTCGGCCATGACCCCTTTGAGGGCCTCGTCGCAATCGATCAGGGCGCCCTCGGGATCGCCCAGCGACAGCTTGGCGGTGGCTCGGTTGTAACGAGCCTTGACGAAGCCTTCATCCAGCCTGAGCGCCTCATTGAAGAAGGTCAGGGACGTCTCGAACTCCCCCTGATCCGTCAGGACCGTGCCCAGGGTGTTCCACAGCAAGGGTATGCCGGGGTCCGCCTGAATCGCCGCGCTGAGTATTTCGATGGCCTCGCCATAGCGATGCTGGTCGCGCAGACAGGCCGCGAGGTTATTGGCGGGCTCATAGGCATTGGGGTGGCGTTGCAGATAGAGGCGGAAGAACTTTTCGGCCAGATCGCGCATGCCCATGCGATAGGCCAGACGGCCAAGGTTATTGGCGATCTCGCTATGGTCCGGGCTGAGGGCCAGGGCGGATTCATAGCATTGCAGGGAGCCTCGAAAATCGCCGGCCTGTTCGCGCGCGATGGCCAGACAGTACCAGGCCATGCCGCAGCGTTCGTCCCGCTCCAGCGCCTTGATCGCCCACTCGGCCCCTTCCTGTGCTTTCTCGGCCTGGATCGCGGCGACCGATTGACGCAACAACGGCTCCACGCTGAGGGTTTGCAGGTGGGCGATGGCCTCCTGCAAACGCTGCATCGCCTGGGGCGAGGAGGCCCGGCCGGCGACCAAGGGTTCGCCCCGCAAGGCCACGCCGCCGAACGCCGGCGCGTCCTTTGTCGGACGGGGGTCTTTAGCACGGGACAGGCGTTTGGCGGACATAGCGCAACTCTCGGGCGCGGCTTTCGCCGGCGCGCATCTTGAACCTGATGGTCCTGAATGATCGGATTGTGCTTAACGGCGCCCTAAGACGCGCCAGGCTGCGCGGGGCGGGGCTCAACGCGACGTTAACCACGTCGCCCTAGCGTGACGGCAGGCCTTAGGGGTGGGATCGCCAGGGATGGCAGCCAACACCGCGTTTGGAGCGTCCGATGCCGTTAAAGCTTTCGCTAAAGCCGGGCGAGAAGTTCGTGCTGAACGGCGCCGTCGTGCAGAACGGCGACCGGCGCGGCGTTTTGATCCTGCAGAACAAGGCGTCGGTGCTGCGTGAGAAGGACATTCTGCAGGCGGAGGACGCCAATTCGCCCGCCCGGCGGATCTATTTTCCCGTCATGATGATGTATCTGGACGAGACGGGTGCGTCGCGCTTCTACGATGAGTTCGCACATCGTCTTAATGATTTCATGAGCGTTATCGGCAACTCGGCCGTGTTGGCTGATTGTGTGGCGGTGTCCCGGCACGTCATGGCCCGCGAGTATTACAAGGCTCTGATGTTGTGCCGGAAGTTGATTGAATACGAAGACGAGAGGCTAGGGAATGTCGCTACAGGCCTATCAAAAGGCGGCTGAGCAGGCTGAAGAACCCAGGCAGGTGGAATACCGTCTGTTTGGTCTTGTCACCCGCGCCCTCATGCAAGCCGCTGAAACTGACGAGAAGGATATGGCCGGCCGTATCCGCGCGTTGCATTGGAACCGTCGGCTATGGTCGACGCTGGCCCAGGACTGCTCCAGCGAGACCAATGCCTTGCCGCCTGAGGCTCGGGCCCAAATCATCTCCCTGTCGATCTGGGTCAATCGGCACACGACCGAGGTCATGCAGCGTAAGGAGCAGATTCAGCCCCTGATCGAGGTGAACCGCATGATCATGCAAGGCTTAGCTAGCTGATCGAACGGCCCGCCCGGCAAAACCGACCCGGGTCTCGGCAATAAATTCCCACTCCCGCTTCACCGAGACGCCGTTTGCCCCCCGCGTTTCGGCAGCGACCAACAAATGACCATATAAATCAATAAATTGATAGGTCCATAAGCCGGCCGTTTGTGGCGCCGCGCTTGCTTGTGGACATACGGGCAAAACGCCTCAGCTCCCGATATCGGGCTGCACCTTACGAAAAGGGAACTACAAGCCATGACTTATAGCATCAATACGAACCAAGGGGCGTTGGTCGCTCTTCAAAACCTGACCAGCACCCAGATGGAGCTGGCGAAAACCCAAAACGTCATCTCCACCGGCAAAACCATCAACACAGCGGCTGACAACGGCGCGGTGTGGGCCATCGCCAACACCATGTCGGGCAAGGTCACTTCGCTTGGCGCCGTCAAGGACTCGCTCAACCGCGCCTCCTCGACCATCGACGTGGCCATGTCGGCCGGCCAGCAGGTCTCCGACCTGCTGTCTCAGTTGAAGGCCCAGGCCCTTGCGGCCTCGGACACCTCGCTGAACACCGCCAGCCGCACGTCCCTGAACCAGAACTTCAAGGCCCTGCTGACGGAACTGACCACGGTTGTGTCCAACGCCGCCTTCAACGGCGTGAACATGATCAACACGGGCGGCACGACCATCTACGCCCTGGCCAGCGACAGCGGCAGCTCCAAGATCACGGTTGCGGCGCAAAGCCTCGCCCTGGGCGGCGCCAACGTCACGATCGCGGCCACGGCCTCCTTCGCGACCGCCGCAGCGGCCAGCGCCTATGTGGCGACCCTGACCACCGACATCGCCAACGTGAACACTGCGTTGACCAACCTCGGCACCGGGTCCAACGCCATCGCCAGCCAACTGAAGTTCGTGTCCGGCCTGCAAAACTCGCTGAATAACGGCATCAGCAACCTGGTCGATGCGGACATGGCGGCCGAGAGCGCC
>CAYVHP010000016.1:0-15452 GCA_964451265.1 uncultured Caulobacteraceae bacterium
GACGAGGGCGTACTGGACCTGGTGCTGGAACAGCCCGATCAGACCTTCGCGTCGCCGGACCCGGAGCGGGTCTCCACCCCCCTGAACGCCAGCCAGGCCGCCGCCGCTGCGGTGCTGAAGACCATGATCGGCGAGGGCGGCTTCCAAGCGGCGCTGCTGGACGGGGTCACCGGGTCAGGCAAGACCGAGGTCTATCTGGAGGCGGTCGCCGAGGCGCTGCGGCGCGATCCTGAAGCCCAGGTGCTGGTCCTGCTGCCGGAGATCGCCCTGACCCAGGCGGTAATCGCCCGTTTCGCCGACCGCTTCGGGGCCATGCCCGCCGAGTGGCACTCCGCCATCGCTCCGCCGCAGCGTCGCCGGGTGTGGGACGAGGTCATCGCCGGCCGCTGCCGCATCGTGGTGGGCGCGCGCTCGGCCCTGTTCCTGCCGTTCCAACGCCTGAGGCTGGTGGTGGTGGATGAGGAGCACGACGGCTCGTTCAAGCAGGGCGAGGGCTTTATCTATCATGCGCGCGACCTGGCGGTGGCCCGGGCCAAGATCGAGGGCGCGGCGGTGGTGCTGGCCTCGGCCACCCCGTCGCTGGAAAGCCTGTGGAACGCCGAGACCGGCCGCTACCGCTGGCTCAAGCTCAAGGGCCGTCACGGCGTGGCCGAGCTGCCGCCTGTGGGGCTGATCGATCTGCGTGAAACCCCGCCCGAACCGGACCACTGGCTGTCGCCGCCCCTGATCAAGGCCATGGTCGAGACCCTGGGGCGGGGCGAGCAGGTGCTGCTGTTCCTCAATCGGCGCGGCTATGCGCCCCTGGTGCTGTGCCGCGCCTGCGGCGAGCGCATGACCGCGCCGGATACGGATTCCTGGCTGGTGGAGCACCGCTATACCGGACGGCTGGTGTGCCATTTGACCGGCTTTTCCATGACCAAGCCCAAGGCCTGCCCGCATTGCGGGGCGGTGGACTCGCTGGTGTCCATTGGCCCCGGCGTAGAGCGGGTGGAGGAAGAGGCCCGGCGACTATTTCCCGAGGCGCGGATCGCCGTGTTTTCCTCCGACACGGTGATGGACGCCCAAGGCGCGCGCGATCTGGTGGGCCGTATGGAGGCGGGCGAGATCGACATCCTGGTCGCGACCCAGGCGGCGGCCAAGGGCCATAACTTTCCCAACCTGACCCTGGTGGGGGTGGTGGACGCCGATCTCGGCCTGCGCGGCGGCGATTTGCGGGCGGCCGAACGCACCTATCAATTGTTGGCCCAGGCGACCGGCCGCGCCGGCCGGGCCGAGCGGCCGGGCCGCGCCCTGTTACAGACCTACGCCCCGGATCATCCGGTGATGCAGGCGCTTAAGGCCCAGGACCGGGATGGATTCGTGGCGGTGGAAATGGCCGAACGAAAGCTGGCGGGCCTTCCGCCCTACGGCCGCCTGGCCGCGGTGATCGCTTCGGGGCCGGACGCCGAGGTGCTTGAAAATTACGTGCAAGCCCTGGCCGCCGCGGTCCCTAATGCCGAGGCTGTCGAGGTCTACGGCCCGGCCGATGCGCCGCTCGCCCTGGTGCGCGGCCGCCGCCGCAAACGCTTCCTGGTGCGGGCGGACCGAACGGTGGACCTGCAAGCCTTCATGAGCGCTTGGCGCGCGCGGGTGAAGGTCCCCGGCTCGGTGCGGGTGGTGGTGGATATCGACCCGTACAGTTTCTTGTGAGGGGGATTTCGCGAAATTACGGTCTAAATTACCCGCTCGCCCCGGCGGAGGCCGGGGTCCAGATCATAAAGCGCCACCGTGTCCTTTTACACATACATCATGGCCAGCGGCCGGAACGGCACGCTCTATGTCGGAATGACCGACGATCTGCCCGGCCGGGTCTGGCAGCACAAGAGCAAGGCTCGCCCAGGCAGCTTTACCGCCAAATACGGATGCAACTTGCTGGTCTGGTACGAGGTCCATGAAGAGCGCGAGACGGCTTTTCGGCGCGAACGCCAGATCAAGGAATGGCGGCGGCCATGGAAATTGAGCCTGATCGAAGAGATGAATCCGGACTGGGCCGATCTCAATGAGACGCTCAATTGCTGAAGCGGCGCGCCTTATGAACTGGGCCCCGGCCTCCGCCGGGGTGTGCGGCGATGCTAAGCCTCCACGTCGTCCGCGCCCTCGCCGGGTTCGGCGACGGGTTCGGGGTGCAGGTGGGTTTTGCGTAGGGGAATGTGCGGGATGGCGATGACCGCCATCAGGCCCAGGCTGACCGTGGCCAGGCTGGCCAGAAAGACACTGTTCATGGCGGCGGAGAAGGCCGCCTGCACCACAGGGTCCACATGGGCGGTCCCGGCGCCGACGCCTTTGTCAGCTAGGGCCAGGGCTTGCAATTGCGCCAAGCCTTCGTGGGCGCCGGCCATGCCGCGCCGGGCGGTTTCGCCTGCGAGGCGGGCGGTCAGCAAGGCGCCGAACACGGCCACGCCCACGGTCGAGCCGATCTGGCGGAAGAACTGGCTGGCGCTGGTGACCACGCCGACCTGGCCGGGCGCTGCGGAGTTCTGCGCCACCATGGAGAACAGGCTCTGGGAGGGTCCAAGCCCGAGGCCGATGATGAACAGGCGCCAAGACACCTGGGCCAGGGAGGCATGGGGTCCCATCAGGACCAGCAGAGCGATGCCGAGGAGAATCAGCAGGGCGCCGCCGATCATGAACGGCTTGTATTGACCAGTGCGACTGACCAACCGCCCGGCGACGGTGCTGGTGAGGATCAGGCCGACCATCAGGGGCAGGATCGCCGCCCCGCTCTTGGTCGCCGGAGCGCCCAGGCCCACCTGAAGGTACAGCGGCATGTAGTTGATCATGCCCATGAAGGCCATGGCCAGCAGGAATGAGGACAAGATGTTCGTCCAGAACGGCCGTTGCCTGAAAAGGGCTAGGGGCAAGATCGGCTCGCTGACCTTGGATTCCACGAACAGCAGCGCAGCCACCGACAGGGCGCTCAGGCTCAACAGGCCCACGATCATGGGCGAGGACCAAGCGTAGGCCTGCCCGCCCCAGGTCAAGGCCAGCATGAGCGAGCCGGCGGCCGCCATCACCAATCCGGCGCCCGCGAAATCGATCCGGGCCGTGGCCCTGCGCGAGGTGGCGGGCATGCGGGTGATGATCATGAACAGAGCCAGCAGCGACAGCGGCAGGTTCAGATAGAAGATCCAGCGCCAGCCGGAGACGTGCATCGAACCCATGTTCATCGAACCGTGTTCAGTAAAAAACCCTCCCACCACCGGGCCGACCACGCTGGCCAGGCCGAACACCGAGCCGATCAGTCCGGCGTAACGGCCCCGTTCGCGCGGCGGGTAAAGGTCGGCCAGCACCGCGAAGGAGCTGGTGAACAGGGCGCCGCCGCCGATGCCCTGCAGGCCGCGGAAGGCGATCAACTGTGTCATGCCGCCGCCCAGCAAAGGCAGGGGTCCAAATTCGCCGGACAGGCCGCAAAGCCAGGAGGCGAAGACAAAGATGCTGACCCCGGTCACCATGATGGCCTTGCGTCCGTAAAGGTCGCCCAGCTTGCCCCAGATCGGCACCATCACCGTTGAGGACAGAAGATAGATCGTGGTCACCCAAGGGTAGAGCTCCAGCCCCTTCATCTCGGACACAATGCGCGGCATGGCCGTAGAGACGATGGTCTGGTCCAGGGCGCTGAGCAGCAACACCAGCATCAGGGCGACGAGGGTGGTGCGCCTTTGCTGGGGCGTGGGCCCGCCGGGAGAGAACGGCGTATCCTTCATGATCTCTATTCAGGCTTTCCCGACCGCGTGCGGGCGCGAACTAGCATGTTCAGGCTCTCGACGAACACTGAAAAGCCCATGGCGGCGTAGATATAGCCCTTGGGCACATGCACGCCGAAGGCCTCGGCGATCAGGGTCATGCCGATCATCAGCAAGAAGCCCAGGGCCAGCATGACGAAGGTCGGGTTCTTGCGGATGAACGCCGATAGGGGGCCCGAGGCGATCAGCATGAGGATCATCGCGATGATCACGGCCAGGGCCATGATGGGAATCTGATCGGTCATGCCCACGGCGGTGACGATGCTGTCGATGGAAAAGACCAGGTCCAACACGATCACCTGGCCGACGGCGGACAGGAAGGTCGGCGACTTGCGGGGCGGATCATCCAACTCGTCCGACGGGTCGACCGCCTCGTGAATTTCGCGAGTGGCTTTCCACACGAGGAACAGGCCGCCGCCGCCCAGGATGACGTCGCGCCAGGAAAACCCATGGTTCATCATGGTCAGGACCGGGCGGGTCAGTCCGACCAGAAAGACCGCCAGGCTGAGCACCGCCAGGCGCAGCAGCAGGGCCGCCGCCAGTCCAATGCGGCGCGCCGGCGCGCGCATGGGCTCGGGCAGGCTGTTGGTCAGGACAGAGACGAACACCAGGTTGTCGATGCCCAGCACGATCTCCAGGCCCGCCAGGGCCGCCAGGGCCGCCCAAGCGTTAGGGTCGCTCGCAAGACTAATCAGCCCGTTCATCGCCGGTGGCCTCCGCTTCTCTGTTGTCTAGACGCCCGCGCAGCGTCCGTCACCCGCCAACCCGTGTGCAATTCGCACATCCACGCCGCCGTCTATGTCGCAGGTCCGCGCTTTGGTTGCGACGCGGAAAATCGCGTGCTATCACCCGCCCGGCTTAGGGGGACGAGGTCGAAAACACCTCTTCAACCCGAGTGTAATCCTTGCGCTTTCAAGCCTTTGAGTCGCCGCGAATAGCCTTTCGCGGGGACCAACGAACGCACCGGGCGGGTATAATTTGGCGGACGATTTTAAACAGACGGACGTGGGCGCGCGCTACGCGCAAGCCCTGTTCGATTTGGCCCTGGACACCAAGGCGCTGGAAGCCGTGGAAGGCGACCTCGCGTCTCTGCGCGCCGCGCTGACCGAAAGCGGAGAGCTGCGCCGCGTCCTGGCCTCTCCGGTGTTTCCCAGCGAGATCAAGGCCAAGGTGCTGGCGGCTTTGGCCAAGAAGGCCAAGCTGAACGCCGTGACCGCTAAATTCCTGGGCGTCCTGTCGGCCAATCGCCGGGCCGAAGCCCTGCCCGGCGCCATCGCCGCCTTCGAGCGCCTGTCCGCCGCCCATCGCGGCGTGGTCGCCGCCGAAGTGACCAGCGCCATCAAGCTGACCGCCGCTCAGACCAAGGCGATCACCGCCGCCCTGGAAAAGGCCTTGGGCAAGGCGCCTGAAATTACCGCCCGCGTGGATCCTCTGATTCTCGGCGGGCTGAAGGTGAAGGTGGGCTCGCGCCTATTCGACGCCTCGCTTCGATCCAAACTTGATTCCCTGAAGTTCGCCCTCAAGAGAGCGTAGAGACCATGGACATCCGCGCCGCCGAAATCTCGGCGATACTCAAGTCACAAATCGCTGGTTTCGGTGAAGAAGCCGATGTTTCCGACGTCGGCCAGGTGCTGTCGGTCGGCGACGGCATCGCCCGCATCTATGGCCTGGATAAGGTCCAGGCCGGCGAGCTGGTGGAATTCCCCTCCGCCGGGGTCAAGGGCATGGCCCTGAACCTGGAGCGGGACAACGTCGGGGTCGTGATCTTCGGCGAAGACCGCGCCATCCGCGAGGGCGACGAAGCCCGACGGCTCGGCGAAATCGTCGACGTGCCGGTGGGCAAGGGTCTGCTGGGCCGGGTGGTCAATCCCCTGGGCGAGCCCATCGACGGCAAGGGTCCTCTGGTGGGCATCACCGAGCGCCGCCGGGTGGACGTGAAGGCCCCGGGCATCATTCCGCGCAAATCGGTGCACGAGCCTGTGCAGACTGGCCTGAAGGCCATCGACACCCTGATCCCGGTGGGCCGCGGCCAGCGCGAGCTGATCATTGGCGACCGTCAGACCGGCAAGACCGCCGTCGCCATCGACACGATCTTGAACCAGAAGGCGATCAACGCCGGCACGGACGAGAGCGCAAAGCTCTATTGCATCTATGTCGTGATCGGCCAGAAGCGCTCCACCGTCGCCCAGATCGTCAAGACGCTCGAGGAGCACGGCGCGCTGGACTACACCATCGTGGTCTCGGCCACCGCTTCGGAACCGGCGCCCCTGCAGTTCCTGTCGCCCTTCGCCGGCTGCGCCATGGGCGAGTGGTTCCGCGACAACGGCATGCACGCCCTGATCATCTATGATGACTTGTCCAAGCAGGCCGTGGCCTATCGCCAGATGTCCCTGCTGCTGCGCCGTCCGCCGGGCCGCGAAGCCTATCCGGGCGACGTGTTCTATCTGCACTCGCGCCTGCTGGAGCGCGCGGCAAAGCTGAATGAAGACAATGGTTCAGGTTCGCTGACGGCCCTGCCGATCATCGAGACCCAGGCCAACGACGTGTCGGCCTATATCCCGACCAATGTGATCTCCATCACCGACGGCCAGATCTTCCTGGAGTCCGATCTGTTCTACCAGGGCATCCGCCCGGCGGTGAACGTCGGCATTTCGGTGTCTCGCGTGGGCTCCTCGGCCCAGATCAAGGCGATGAAGCAGGTGGCCGGGCCGATTAAGGGCGAGCTGGCCCAGTACCGGGAAATGGCGGCCTTCGCCAAGTTCGGCTCTGACCTGGACGCCTCGACTCAGCGCCTGCTGGCCCGCGGCGAACGGCTGACCGAGCTGCTCAAGCAGCCGCAATATTCGCCCCTGGCGGTGGAGGAGCAGGTCTGCTCGATCTACGCCGGCACGCGCGGCTATCTGGACAAGATCCCCACCAAGGACGTGGGTCGCTACGAGAAAGGCATGCTGGCCCATATCCACGCCAAGCACGCCGGTCTGCTGGACGCCATCCGCACCAAGAAGGCCCTGGACGACAAGATGGAAGGCGAGCTGAAGGGCGCGCTGGAATCCTTCACCGCGACCTTCGCCTAAGCTGGACGGACGATAGCCCCCGATGGCCAGTCTCAAGGATATGCGCAATCGGATCTCCAGCGTGAAAGCCACGCAGAAGATCACGAAGGCGATGCAGATGGTGGCGGCCGCCAAGCTGCGCCGCGCCCAGGACGCCGCGATCAATGCGCGGCCCTATGCCGAGCGCATGGCGGCGGTGATCGCCAACCTCGCGGCCGGCGTGTCCGGCGACGGCGCGCCCAAGCTGCTGGTCGGCACGGGCAAGGATCAGCGTCATCTGATCGTGGTGGCGGCGGCCGACCGGGGCCTGGCCGGAGGCTTCACCTCCTCCATCGTCCGCGCCGCGCGCGAGCACATCAATGGCCTGATCGCCCAGGGCAAGGACGTTCGCATTATCTGCGTGGGCAAGAAGACGCGCGACCAGCTGCGCCGCACCTATAGCGACAAGGTGGTGGAGTCCTTTGATCTGTCCGCCTATCGCCAGCTGACCTTGGCGGTGGCCCAGCCGATCGCCGATCTGGTGCTTTCACTGTTCGAGGCGGGCGACGTGGACGTGGTCACCCTGTTCTACAGCCGCTTCAAGTCTGTGGTGCAGCAGATCCCCACGGCCCAGCAGCTGGTTCCGGCCACGGTGGCCGGCTCGTCATCCAAGCCCGATCTCGGCGGCGCCTGCTACGAATATGAGCCTTCCGAAGAGGGCATTCTGGAGACCCTGCTGCCGCGCAATATCGCCGTGCAGATCCTCGGCGCCCTGCTCGAGAACATGGCCGGCTTCTACGCCAGCCAGATGAGCGCCATGGACAACGCCACCCGCAACGCGGGCGACATGATCGCCGCCCTGAACCTCAAATATAACCGCCAACGCCAAGCGCAGATCACCACGGAGCTGATCGAGATCATCTCCGGCGCCTCGGCCCTCTGAACCTAGACACAGGTCCCCGTCATGAGCCTTCACAAGCCCGTTTCCGCCGCCACCGGCCGCATCGCCCAGGTTATCGGCGCCGTCGTCGACGTGGAGTTCGAGGGCCATCTGCCCGCGATCCTCAACGCCCTGGAAACCACCAACACCGATCAGAAGACCGGCAATCCCTTCCGCCTGGTGCTGGAAGTGGCCCAACACCTGGGCGAAAACCTCGTGCGCACCATCGCCATGGACACCACCGAAGGCTTGGTGCGCGGCCAGCCGGTGACCGATACCGGCGCCTCCATCACCGTTCCTGTGGGTCCCGCGACCCTGGGCCGCATCATGAACGTGATCGGCGACCCCATTGACGAAGCGGGTCCGATCGCCACCACCTTCACCTCGCCGATCCACCGCGAAGCGCCGTCCTTCGCCGACCAGTCCACCTCCGCCGAGGTGCTGGTCACCGGCATTAAGGTCATCGACCTGATGTGCCCCTACACCAAGGGCGGCAAGATCGGCCTGTTCGGCGGCGCCGGCGTAGGCAAGACCGTGACCATGCAGGAGCTGATCAACAACATCGCCAAGGCTTACGGCGGTTACAGCGTGCTGGCCGGGGTGGGTGAGCGCACCCGCGAAGGCAACGACCTTTATCACGAGATGATCGAGTCCAACGTCAATGTGGACCCGAAGAAGACCGGCTCGACCGAAGGCTCCAAGTGCACCCTGGTCTATGGCCAGATGAACGAGCCCCCCGGCGCCCGCGCCCGCGTCGCCCTGACCGGTCTGGCCCAGGCCGAGTACTTCCGCGATGTGGAAGGCAAGGACGTCTTGCTGTTCATCGATAACATCTTCCGCTTCACTCAGGCCGGCTCGGAAGTGTCGGCGCTGCTCGGCCGCATCCCCTCGGCCGTGGGCTATCAGCCCACCCTGGCCACCGAGATGGGCAATCTGCAAGAGCGCATCACCTCCACCAACAAGGGCTCGATCACCTCGGTTCAGGCCATCTATGTGCCGGCCGATGACTTGACCGACCCGGCGCCCGCCACCTCCTTCGCCCACTTGGACGCGACCACCGTGCTTAGCCGCGACATCGCCGCCCAGGCGATCTTCCCGGCGGTGGACCCTCTGGATTCCACCTCGCGCATCATGGACCCCCTGGTCATCGGCGAGGAACACTACCAAGTAGCCCGTCAGACCCAGGAAGTTCTTCAACAATACAAGGCCTTGAAGGACATCATCGCCATTCTGGGCATGGATGAGCTGTCGGAAGACGACAAGCTGACCGTGGCGCGCGCGCGCAAGATTCAGCGCTTCCTGTCCCAGCCCTTCTTCGTGGCCGAGCAGTTCACCGGCATGAGCGGCAAGTTCGTCGAGCTGAAGGACACCATCCGCTCGTTCAAGGCCATCTGCGACGGGGAATACGACCACCTGCCCGAGGCGGCCTTCTACATGGTGGGCGGCATCGAGGAAGCGGTGGCCAAGGCTGAAAAGATGGCGGCGGAGGCCTAATGGCCAAGTTCCACTTCTCGCTGGTCTCGCCTGAGCGCGAACTGTACGCCGCCGAGGTCGACCAGGTCGACGCCAGCGGCGTAGAGGGCGACTTCGGCGTCCTGGCGGGCCACGCCCCGTTCATGACCGCGCTCAAGCCCAGCCGCGTGAGCGTGCGCGACGGCGCCGCCATCCGTGTGTTCCAGATCGACGGCGGCTTCGCCGACGTGACGCCTGCGGGCCTGACGATATTGGCCGAACAGGCGACGGAAGTGGTTTAAGGCCTCGGCGCCCGGCTTCTGGCCCGCGCGTGTGAGCCGAGCGCTTCGGTTTGCGCCTGGCTTGATCCCACCCCTAATCCTGCGCCTGGGCCTTGGCCACGGCGGTCCAGCTGCGATCCTTGGCCGCCGTTTGAGCGGCCGGGGCGGGCGGCGGCGTGATGGGAACGGGGCTGGTGGCGGCTTTCAGATAGGCGAGGTTGTTGTCGGCCATGTCCGGCGGCAGGTCCTGGCGCTGTAGGCGCTCGGACTCGGCCAGGCGGCCTTGCAGCCCCAGGATCAGCGCCAGGTTCTGCCGCACCAGGGTGGTGGCGTCCGGCTCGGCGGCGGCTTTACGCAGCAGGGTCTCGGCTTGGCCGGTGTCGCCCTGGGCGGCGTAGAATAGGCCGAGATTGCTGAGGGCCGAGGCGTTGTCCGGCGCCAGGGCCAGGGCGCGCTGGTGGGCGGCCAGGGCCAGCTCCGGCTGGCGGGTCTGCTCATAGGCCACGCCGAGCAAGGACGGCGCACGCCAGTCCTTAGGCCTAAGGGCCTCCGCCTTTTGCGCCGGAGCGATGGCGAAAAACCCCTGATTGCCGGCGATGGCCGCGCGGGCGCATTCCAGCAGGGCGTCGACATTGGTCGGCTGTAGCGCCAACACCTGTTGCAGGGTGTTGTAGGCTTCCTCGGTTCGGCCGAGCTGGCGCAGGGCCTGGCCCAGCTTCACGCCCGCCTCACTATCGCCGGGGTTTTTGTTGAACTCGCCCGCCCAGAAGGTGGCGCGGGCCAGCGCCGGCATGCGGTCGGCCGCCGCGCGCTCTACAGGGGTTGCGAGCTTGGCCGGCGCAGGGGTCTGGCTCGCCGAGGCCGGGGTGGACGTGGGCGGCTTGACCGGGTTTTCCGCCCAGGCGGAGGGCGGCGCGGCGACCAAAGCCGCTGCCAAAACCGGCGCGAGGGCGGTTGCGGCGGACCAAAGCTTGCTACACATGGAAAGGCGCTCCTGCAGGCGACCGCGATCAGCATGGCGCGGTCATCTCAAGGAAGCGTTAAGCATGATGCAGTCTTCCCGGCCGAAAGTGGGTCCATGTCCGATGCCTTGATCACCGCTGATGACGCCGTCTCGCCCGTTCCGTTAAAGGTCCTGGCCGCCGGTGACGCCGCCGCCTGGCTCGGGGCCGCCGATCCCGCCCAACAGGCCCTGGCAGCGGTAGCCGGCTTCACGGCCAAGCCGGGCCAGCTGTTCAAGGTATCCGGGCCTGAGGGACGCCTGGCTGAGGCTCTGTTCGTCCTATCGGCCGAAGACGCCGCCGCGCCCGGTTGGGGCGCGCAGGCTCTGCGCGGCCTGCCGGTGCTGCTGCCGCCCGGCGACTACGCCCTGGTCCAGGCGCCGGAGGGCTTTGAGCCCACGCAGATGGCCACCGCCTTCGCCCAGGGCGCCTATCGCTTTGATCGCTACAAATCCGCTCGCGACGGCGCCCGCGCTCGCCTGGTTGCGCCGGACGGCGCCGATCTTGAAGCCGCCCGCGTCATCGCCCACGCCTGCGCCCTGGCGCGGGACATGATCAATACGCCCGCCAATGACCTCGGCCCCCTACAGATCGAGACCATCGCCGCCGAGATCGCCGAGTCTTTCGGGGCCTCGCTTAGCGTGATCGTGGGCGAGGGCCTGCTGGCCGCCAACTATCCCGCCGTGCACGCGGTCGGCCGCGCCGCCGCCCCACATCGCGCGCCGCGCATGATCGAGCTGACCTGGGACGGCTCAGGCGGCGACCCCGCCGCGCCGGTGGTGGTCCTGATCGGCAAGGGCGTGGTGTTCGACACCGGCGGCCTGGACATAAAACCGTCCGCCGGCATGGGCCTGATGAAAAAGGACATGGGCGGCGCTGCTCACGCCCTGGCGCTTGGGCGTATGGTCATGGCGGCGGGCCTCAAGCTGAAGCTGACCGTCCTGATACCCGTGGCCGAGAACGCCATTTCCGGCGACGCCATGCGTCCGGGCGATGTGATCGCCTCGCGCAAGGGCCTCAGCATCGAAGTGGGCAACACCGACGCCGAAGGCCGGTTGATCCTGGCGGACGCCCTGGCCCGCGCCGCCGAGCTCAATCCCGCGCTGACCATCGATCTGGCCACCCTGACCGGCGCGGCCCGCGCGGCGCTGGGGCCCCAGGCGCCGCCGTTCTTCACCGCCGACGAAGCCCTGGCCGGTGAGCTGACCGCCGCCGCCGAGGCGTGCGGCGACGGCCTGTGGCGCTTGCCCCTATGGCGCGGCTACGCCTCGGCGGTGGACAGCGAGATCGCCGACATCAAGAACGATCCTGACGGTTGGGCCCAGGCCGGCTCGATCACCGCCGCCCTGTTCCTGCAGCGTTTCGCCCCGCCCGGCGCCTGGCTTCACCTGGACATCTACGCCTGGAACCCCAAGGGTCGCCCCGGCTGGCCGGTGGGGGGCGAGGCGCAGACCATCCGCGCCCTGTTCGCACTGCTCCAGGCCCGCTACGGATGAGCGATCCCCGCACCACCCTGGCCCGACCGGATCTGGCCGCCGCAGACCTACAGGGGCTGGTTCGCGCCGCCGCCTACGCCGCGACGGAGACCTACATGTGCGTCGCGCCCGCCGCCGCCCTGCGCCGGACGCCCGATCCGGCGGCCGAACAGCTTGACCAGCTGCTGTTCGGCGAGGCCTTCGACGTGCTGGAGATCAAGGAGGGCTGGGCCTGGGGCCAGGCCCGCCGCGACGGATATGTCGGCTTTGTTGCTGTGCGCGATTTGGCTCAGGGCGACAATGCGCCGACCCATCGCGTCAGCGCCCTGCGCGCCTACGGATTTTCGAAGCCCGATATCAAATCCGCGCCGGTGGGGCTCTACAGCCTGAACGCCCTGGTTCGCGTCGTGGCCGAGGAGGGCCGCTTCGCCCACGCCGAGGGGGCAGGCTGGTTCGCGTCCAGCCAGCTATCGCCCATCGGTGTGTTCGAGACCGATCCGGCGGCCGTGGCCGAGCGCTACCTGGGCGCGCCTTATCAGTGGGGCGGGCGCGAGAGCCTGGGCCTGGACTGCTCCGGCTTAGTCCAGCAGGCGCTCTACGCCTGCGGCCGGGCCTGTCCGCGCGATTCTGATCAGCAAGCGGGGCTTGGCCACCCGGTGACCCAGGACGCCCTGCGGCGCGGCGATCTGGTGTTCTGGCGCGGCCATGTGGGCATGATGCTGGACGCGGCGCGGATGATCCACGCCAACGCCTGGCACATGCAGGTGAGCCTAGAGCCGCTGGCCGACGCGCTGGCGCGCATCGGACCGGCGACGGCCTTCAGGCGTCCAGCTTAGGGCTTGGCCGCAGGCGCGGCAGCTGCCGGGGCGGCAGCAGCCGGGGCAGCCGCAGCCGTCGCGGCCGCAGGCTTAGGCGCGGGGATCGGCGGCGGCGAGTCGTTCAGCGTCCGCAGATAGGCGATGACGTTGATCCGCTGGTCCTGCTTCTTCAGGCCGGTGAAGGTCATCTTCGTGCCCGACACATCCGCCTGAGGTCCGCTCAGGAACTTATCCAGGTCGTCATAGGTCCAGGCGCCGATCTTGTCGCCCATGGCCACCATGCCGGGGGAATAGGCGAAGCCCGGATGCGAGCCCGGCTTGCGGCCCAGCACGCCATAAAGGTTCGGGCCGGTCATGTTGGGGCCGCCCTTATCCAGGTTGTGGCAGGTCATGCACACGGCCACGGTCGTCTTGCCCGCCGCCAGATCCGCCGTCGGCAAGACCGTGCCCCAATCGGGCGGCAGCACAGGCGCGGCCGGACCGCCGCCGGTTTCAGTGGTCGCCACAGTGATGGCGTAGCCGGGCTTTGAGGTCGGTTCGTTCTGATAAACGATGGCGGACAGCTCTTCGAGGCCGACAATCGCCAGGGCCGTCGCCAGAACCGCGCCGGCAATTTTATTGAATGTGAGATCGCTCATCTGTGCCCGCCGGCCCTCTTAACAAACCAGACGCCGGCATCCCGACGTCGGGGGGAATCACCAAGGATTCCCACGCCCCATCCTTGCTTTGGGCTCTCTTACACGCTACCGGCCCTGGCGCAACCCGGCCATGCGCCTTGCGAGGCCAAGCTGCGCCGGAATCCCAGTTTGTCTGTCAAACTGCCCTGAACAACCGAGGCGATTCGCCGCAAAACCGCTCACCTAGCCGCATGAACCCCATCGTCATCATCCCCGCACGCATGGCGGCCACTCGCCTGCCCGGCAAGCCCCTGGCCGACATCGGCGGGCAGCCGATGATCGTGCGGGTGCTGCGCGCCGCCCTGGCGGCTGACCTCGGCCCCGTGGCCGTGGCTGCGGGCGACCGCGAGATCGTGGACGCGGTGCGCGCCGCGGGCGGCCAGGCTGTGCTGACCGATCCGGCCTTGCCCTCCGGCTCCGACCGCATCCTGGCGGCCTTGGCTGTGCTCGATCCGGATGGCCGCCACGACGTGGTGATCAATCTGCAAGGCGACATGCCGTTTGTGCAGGCCCAGGTCCTGACCGCCTGCGCCGATCTGCTGTCCGGTGAGCCGGCGTGCGACATCGCCACGGTGGTGACGCCCGAGGACTCCGAGGCCGACCGAACCAATCCGGACGTGGTCAAGGCGGTGTTGGCGATGGCCGAGGGCGCCCAGGCGGGCCGGGCGCTCTATTTCACCCGTTCGGTGCTGCACGGACCCGGCCCCATCTGGCGGCACGTGGGAATCTACGGCTATCGCCGCGCGGCGCTGGAGCGTTTCAACGCCGCGCCGCCGTCGCCCTTGGAACAACGCGAAAAGCTGGAACAGCTGCGCGCCCTGGAGCTCGGCCTGCAGATCTGGGCCGCCAGGATCGACAAGGCGCCCATCTCGGTGGATACCCCGGACGATCTGGCGCGCGCACGGGCTGCTGCCGCAAGCGAGGACCGATGAGCGCTAAGCCGAAAATCGCCTTCCAGGGCGAGCCGGGGGCCAACAGCCATGAGGCCTGCCGCGACTATTTCCCGGATATGGAGCCCGCGCCCTATCCCACGTTTGAGGACGCCTTCGACGCGGTGAAGTCCGGCGTCTGCGCCCTGGGCATGATTCCGGTGGAGAACTCCCTCGTCGGCCGTGTCGCCGACGTGCATCACCTCTTGCCCAACTCGGGCCTGAAGATCATCGGCGAGCGGTTCAAACCCATCGGCTTTCACCTCATGGCCAACCCCGGCGTCAAGCTGGCGGACGTGCAGGTGGTGCAGAGCATGCCGATAGCCCTGGGCCAATGCCGCAAGGCCCTGCGCAAGCTGAAGGCGCGAACCGAGCCCTTCGGCGACACCGCCGGCGCCGCCAAGGCCCTGGCCGAGCATCCCGACCCGCACCGGGCCGCCATCGCCCCCGCTCTGGCCGCCCAGCTTTATGGCCTGGACATCCTCCAGCGCAATGTCGAGGACGCGCATAACAACACCACGCGGTTCTTGGTGATGACGGCCGACCCCAATCCCCCGCCGCCGCCCTTCACCGACAAGTGCATCACCAGCTTCGTGTTCCGTGTGCGCAATGTGCCGGCGGCCCTCTACAAGGCCATGGGCGGGTTCGCCACCAACAACGTCAACATGACCAAGTTGGAAAGCTACATGGAAAACGGCAGCTTCAACGCCACCCTGTTCTACGCCGAAGTCGACGGCCGGCCCGAAGACCGAGGCCTGGCCCTGGCGCTCGAGGAGTTGGGCTTCTTCTGCGAGCGCATGGAGGTGCTGGGGGTGTATCCGGCGGATGCGTTCCGGTTCAAGGCGGGCTAGGAGAACCCTTCCCCCTCGAGGGGGGAAGGGCAGGGATGGGGGTGTTCGCACTGCCGATGCATGGTCGGCTCTTGAGGCGCCGCCTCATATGCGAGTCTGGAAGCGTTGCGGGCCTCACCCCCACTCCCGACCTCTCCCCCCTGGAGGGACCACTGCAATACGGCGCGGATGTCTCGGTTTGACGCCTTTTGACGTGTCGCGCGCCGGTCAGAGC
>CAYVHP010000017.1:0-27712 GCA_964451265.1 uncultured Caulobacteraceae bacterium
CTTGCTGACATCGACACCGCCAACCTTCGTGATACTCTTGATCTGTTCCATCGACCCATCCTTGTGGCTTCGGACCTCAATGTCCCTGCAACCATCCGGGTCAGTGAAACGTCAGTGGCGGCCCTGCTCAGTCCCAGCCCACAAAGGCTAAGGGAGCGTCGGCCCCTCCACCGACAGTCCGTCTGGCGCGCCAACGCCAGGCGGACGTCCCGGAAGACAGCCCAATCCTACCACCGCTTCGACAAACAAGGGGGCGTTGGCATGGCACGCCCCCTCCGGCGCTTCGCGCCACCTCCCCCGCTAACGCGGTGGCGGACGAGGGACCCGAAAATTCGCATCCGTGTCGGCCGCCGCGTAGATGGCTGCCGTCCAGGCGGCGACGGCTTGGTCCAGGGCCTTAGGGTCAACCTTGTCCAGGGTGTCGTTCATGGAGTGGTGGATATCAAAATAGTGCGCGTCGTCCTGGCGCAGGGAGATCACCGGCACGCCCGCCTGATAGAGCGGCGCAATATCGTCACCGCCGAACTCAGCCGGTTTGGGATCGAAGCTCGCGCCCAGCGGCGCCAGGGCTGAGATGGCGGCCTTGATGGGCAACAGATCGGCCGAGCCCTTCGGCGCCTGGAAGGCGATCACCTTGTCGGCGCCGGAATCGCTCTCGCCCGCCAGGACGATATCGGCCAGATCGCCCGCATGGGCCTTCAGATACTCCGGCCCGGCCTGGTTGGTCTCCTCCGCCCCCCACAGCACCACGCGGATGGTGCGCGCCGGCTTCTGGGTCCCCGCCAGCTGGGCGGCGGCCATAACGATGGCGACGCCGGCCCCGTCATCCACCGCCCCGGTTCCCAGGCCCCAGCTGTCAAGATGGGCGGAGACCAGCACCACCTGGGACGGCAGGGAGGTTCCGGGCAGCTCGCCCACCACGTTCCAGCTCTTGGCGTCGGGCAGATAGGTCGGGATCAGGGTGAACTTCACCCGGACGGGCACATTGCGTTTGGCCATGCGCTCGAGCTGATCCGCGTCCGGGCCGCTGAGGGCGGCGGCGGGAATCTTGCGCACATTGTCGTCGTAGTTCAGGGCGCCGGTATGCGGATCGCGCACGTCATTGGTGGCGAGCGACCGCAGCAGAAAGCCCACGGCGCCCCGTTTTGCGGCCTCGGACGCGCCCTTGCGCCGCCAGTGGTTGGCCACCTCATAGCCGGTGGGCGAGCCCATCGGCCCCATACGTTCGGTCAAGACCGCGATCTTACCGTCCAGCGTCCCCGGCTTGGCGGCCAGCAAGGCTTCCCAGGTGGCAAATACCGTGATCTCGCCCTCCACGCCCGGCGGCGGGGTGGCGACGGAGCCGCCCAGGGCGGTGACAATCAGGGGCTGCGGGAAGGGATCGGTCACCTCGGCTGTCTCGGTTCCCTTCAGCCAGGCCCAGATGCCAAAGGGCTCGGCGTGGACGTTCTCAAACCCCATGGCGTTAAGTTTGGCGACAGCCCAGTCCTTGGCCCGCGCCATGGCGGGCGAGCCTGCGGGGCGCGGGCCGATCTCGGTGGTGAGGGATTCCAGCACATCATAGGCGACCGACCCCCGCTTGGCCCGTGCGCTCAGACCCGCCGCGCCGACCACCACTTCATCGGGTGGCAATCCGGCCTTAGACAGAGCGTTCAGCGTCGCGCCGCTCTGGGTGTTGCGATGGCTTGAGACGGCATCCTGAGCGTGGGCGGCGTGAGTGATAGCGAAGAGGGCCAAGAATAGAGCGTTCCTTCCCCCTCGATGGGGGAAGGGCAGGGATGGGGGTGTGGGCAGGGTTTTTGAGAAAAAAGAGCTGGAGGCGGGACCTCCTCCTGATCCATTTCTGGAATTGGCAGTGCGGCCACCCCCTACCCTGCCCTTCCCCCAACGAGGGGGAAGGATAGCGCTAAAGCTAATCACGCTTTCACCCTCCCCACCCGCTTGATCTCCCACTCCAACTCCACGCCGAACTTGGCCTTTACGTCGGCGCGCACCGCTTCGCCCAGACCTTCCAGGTCGGCGGCGGAGGCCCCCCCCGTATTGATCAGGAAGTTAGCGTGCTTGTCGGAAAACATCGCCCCGCCGTGCAGCTTACCTCGCCAGCCGGCTGCGTCCACCAGACGCCAGGAACTGTCGCCGGGCGGATTTTTGAAGGTCGAGCCGCCGGTCTTCTCGCGGATCGGCTGGGAAGCCTCGCGTCGGGCGGTGATCTCATCCATCCGCGCGGCGATGGCGCTCGGATCGTCAGGCGTTCCGGCGAACAGGGCGCCGGTGAAGATCAAGTCGCCCTGCGCGGCGGCCGCGGACTTGCGATAGGTGAAGCCCATCTGCGCGTTGGTCAGGGTCACGCGTTCGCCCGACCGGCTGACCGCATAGGCCTGCACCAGCACGTCCTTGGTTTCGGATCCGTAGCATCCGGCGTTCATCACGCAGGCGCCGCCGACCGAGCCGGGGACCCCGCGATAGAACTCCAGCCCCGCGATCCCCGCCTTGCCCGCCTCGCGCGCCAGCACTGCGTCCGGGACGCCCGCGCCGGCGAAGATGGTCTGGTCGCCGCGCGGATCAACCGTCGAGAATCCCCGGCCCAAGCGGATGACCACGCCCTCGATCCCGCCGTCGCGAACCAGGGTGTTGGAGCCGACGCCTAGCGCCATGACCGGAACGGCGCGGTCCAAGCCTTTCAGGAACGCGGCCAGATCGTCCTCATCCTCGGGGATGAACAGCACATCCGCCGGCCCGCCCACACGCAGCCAGGTGTAGGGCGCAAGCGGCGCGTCCCACTCGAGACGGCCCCGGACGGATGGCAGATGGTCGCGCCAGTCCGTCACGCCTCTCCCCCTCGAGGGGGGAGAAGTCGGGAGTGGGGGTGAGACCCGCTAGGGCGGTGGGCTCGCTCGGGAGGCGGCGCCTCCACAGACTCTTCGGAAGCCTCAGCGCGAACACCCCCATCCCTGCCCTTCCCCCCTGGAGGGGGAAGGATTTTCACTTCAATGGCCATCGTCACTTGCCCAGCGCTTCCAACTGCCCCGGCAAGGCATAGGCCCAGGCGGTGATGTCGCCGGCGCCGAGGCACACGACCAGATCGCCGCTCTTGGCTTCCTTGGCGATCAGGCCGGGTAGGGACGAGGATGCGTCCAGGGCCAGGGCGTGGCGGTGGCCGAAACGGGTCAGGCCCTCCACCAGGGCGTCGCGGTTCACGCCCTCGATCGGCGCCTCGCCTGCGGTGTAGACGTCCGCCACGATCACGGTGTCGGCATCGTTAAAACAGGCGCAGAACTCCGAGAACAGATCGCGCAGTCGGGTGTAGCGGTGCGGCTGGACCACGGCGATCACCTTGCCGGCGCCGGAGACCGCGCGGGCCGCCTTGAGCACCGAGGCGATCTCCACCGGATGGTGGCCGTAGTCGTCGATCACCCGCACGCCGTTCGCCACGCCCGTTGTGGTGAAGCGGCGACGCACCCCGCCGAACCCGGTCAGACCCTTGCGGATCGCCTCATCCGCCACCCCCAGCTCGCGCGCTACGGCGATGGCGGCCAGGGCATTGAGCACATTGTGCAGGCCCGGCATGGGCAGGTGCAGATCGGCCAGGGTCACGCTTTGGCCCTCACGCGGCGCGATCACCGCGTCGAACCGGGCGCCGTCCGGACCCATGATGATGTTCTCGGCTCGGATCTCGGCCTGAGGATTGGTGCCATAGGTCACCAGGCGGCGGTTCTCCACCGTGGCGGCCAGGGCCTGAACCTCAGGATGGTCCAGGCACACAGCAGCGAAGCCGTAGAAGGGGATGTTCTCCACGAAGTCGCGGAAGGCCTTCTTGACCGCGTCGAAGTCGCCGTAGTGATCCAGATGCTCTGGATCGATATTGGTCACCACCGCCACGGTGGATTTCAGCCGCAAGAAAGTGCCGTCGCTCTCGTCGGCCTCCACCACGATCCAGTCGCCCTCCCCCACCTTGGCGTTGGTGCCATAGGCGTTGATGATCCCGCCGTTGACCACGGTCGGGTCCAGGCCCCCGGCGTCCAGCAGGCAGGCGATCATCGAGGTGGTGGTGGTCTTGCCGTGCGTGCCGCCCACAGCCACTGAAGACTGCAACCGCATCAGTTCGGCCAGCATCTCAGCCCGGCGCACGCGGGGAATGCGCGCCTGGCGGGCGGCGACCATCTCGGGATTGTCGGGCTTGACCGCGGTAGAGAACACCACCGCCGAGGCGCCATGAACATGAGCGCCGTCGTGGCCGATGAAGATGCGCGCACCGAGCTTTTCCAGCCGCTCGGTATTGGCCGAGGCCTTGGCGTCGGAGCCTTGCACCACATAGCCGGTGCGCAGCATGATCTCGGCTATGCCGCTCATGCCTATGCCGCCGATGCCCACAAAATGGATCGCGCCGATGTCGAAGGGGACGGGTCTGGTCTTCATGCCCCAGGCCTAGCCGATTTGCCCCGCTGGGGCAAAAGGGCTGGTTAGGGTGGTTAGCAGGGCTTGGCGTCGGGCGGCAGCAGGTCCTTCTGGGTGGCGTGCAACTGTTGGTCGAAAGCGACCAGCTCATAGGAGGTGGCGGCGTACATGCCCATCAGCTCCTCCAGATCCACCGTGTTGCGCGGACCGAACAGCTTAAGCACCTTGGCGAAGGTTTCAGACGACACCTTGCGGCGGCCGAACAGCTCTCGGCCAAAGGTGATGATGGCCTGTTCCTTCTCGCCCAGCCCCGTCACCGGCCCGCAGAACTTGATGGCGTCGACAATCTCCGGCGCCACGAAGCGCGGATCGCCCGGCGTGCGGACATGCTCCTCAAATTGGGTCCATTCATAGTGGTTGGTCATTTCGCGCGCCGTGGTCATCTCAGCGATGATGGTCAGGCGATTGCCCAGGGCGGTGTCGTATTTCAGATAATGGTGGGTCGCCTCCAGGCCCCTGGAGACACCTGGGCTGTGCATCCGCACCGAAGGCCGCTCCTTCTCGCGCGCCGACAGACCGCCCTGCTGACGGGCCATGATCTCATCGAAGATCTTGCGGTCAGCCTCGTTCAGGCCGTCGTGAGTCGGCAAGGGTAGGCGGTTGCCGGACTCCGGATAGATGTCCTTGGGCCAGGCGGCCCGGTCCGCCGCGCTCTGGGCGCCGGCCTGACTGACGCCGAGAAGGGCGGCTATGGCGCCCACGATCAATATGGCCCTCAGACCCTTGGAAGCGTTCACGCTTGTCTCCCGGTTCGTTTCATCCCTGCCGACGCGGCTTATGGCCCGGACCATACGTCGGCGGGGCGTGGACGCAAACGGGGTCCTAACGCGCGGTCTTTTCCACCAGGTCGGCCAGGTGCAGGGCGGCGTCAGGCGCGGCGACGGAGCGTGCGCCTTGGGCCATTCGGGCCAAGCGTGCAGGGTCGTTCAACAGCTTGGTCAGGGCGCCTGCCAGCACATCGACTGTAAGCACCGATTCCGGCGCCGCTTCGGCGCCCCCCGCTTCGGTCAGCAGCTTGGCGTTAAAACGCTGATGGTCGTCCATGGCGATGGCCAAGGGCACAAGGATGGACGGCCGTCCGGCCACAGCCAACTCGCAGCAGGTGGAGGCGCCCGCCCGGCCGATAATCAGATGCGCCGCGCCCAGTCGCCCGGCCATGTCGCGAAAGAAAGGCGCAATCTCGGCATTGACCAGGGCGTCCTTGTAGACCTGACGGGCGCTTTCCATGGACTCGCGCCGGGTCTGTTGCTGGACCTTTAGCCGAAAACGAAGCGCGTCCGGCAACTTGGAAACGGCTTGCGGCACGAGCTCCGACAAGAGTCTCGCCCCCTGGCTGCCCCCGGTGATGAGGATGCGAATCTCCCCGCCCGCCTCCGGCGCCTGGTAAGGCTGATCGTAGAGCGCACGGATTTCCGGCCGGACGGGATTGCCCACCACCACGGCGCCGGCCTTCACCCTGGGCGTGGCTTTTTCCAAGGTCGGAAAGGCGCAGGCCACCTGATCCACCCGCGGCGCCAGCAGGCGGTTGACTCGGCCGAGCACCGCGTTCTGCTCATGGATCAGGGTGGGCGTTTTGCCGGTCAGGGCCGCGATTAAGGCCGGCAAGCTGGGATAGCCGCCGAAGCCGACGACGATGGCGGGGTCCAGCTGCTTGAAAGCGCTGGACGCCTGGCCGACCCCCTTGGCGATGGTCAGGCCCGCGCCGATCATGCCCACCACATCGCCGCGCTTGAAGGTGGCGGCATCCAGGGCCAGGCGCTGCTCGGCAGGGAACTTGTCGGCGTAGAGCGCGCCGCGCTCATCGGTGGCCAATACAACGCGCCAGCCGCGCGCGCGCAGGACTTCAGCCAGGGCCTGGGCGGGGAACAGGTGCCCACCGGTGCCGCCGGCCGCCAGGACCGCGAGCTTGCCGGACTTAAGGGGCTGTCTCACGCGTAAGCGCCGGCCTTGGCGAGCTCTTCGTTGCCCGAATAGGCGCCGGGCCGTCGGCGCGTGAGGGCCAGGGCCATGCCCAGTGTCAGTCCCATGGCCAGCATGGAGGACCCTCCGTAGGAAATGAACGGCAAGGTCATGCCCTTGGTCGGGATGAGATTCAAGTTCACGGCGACATTGATGAAGGCTTGCTGACCCACCAGGACGAACAGGCCGGCGGCCGCGATCTGCTCAAAGGGGTCCGATAGCTTCATCGCCTTGTACAGCCCCCGCGTCACCAGCACCGCAAACAGGGCGATCAAAACCAGGCTGAAGAACAGGCCGTATTCCTCGGCCGCCACGGAATAGATGAAGTCGGTGTGCAGGTCCGGCACGTGACGCTTCATCACCCCTTCGCCCGGACCGCGTCCAAACAAGCCGCCTGCGGCGATGGCCTCTTGGGCGCTGTCGATCTGCCGGGTGTCGGCCTTTTCGGGAGTAAGGAACTTGTGAACCCGGGTGGCTACGTGGCCGAAGGTGAAATAGACGGCGACCAACCCCGTGGCGGCGGCGGCGAGCAAGCCCGCGATCCAGCGCCAAGGCACGCCGGCCACAAAAAAGGCGGCGCCGAAGGCTATGGTGATGAGGATGGTCTGGCCCACGTCCGGCTGAATCAGCAGCAGGGCCACGGCGACGCCGTAGAGCACGAAGGCGATAGACACGCCCGGCACGCCCTCGCCCTTCTGGCCCTCGGCGAACATCCAGCCGACCAGAACGATTAGAGCCGGCTTCATGAACTCGGACGGCTGGAGCGAAAAGCCGCCGAATTCCAGCCAGCGCGTAGCGCCCTTGGCGTTGTGTCCAAGCAGCGGCAGGATCGCCATGATGACGATGGCGCCGGCGTAGATGAAGAACGACGCCCGCTTGACCCCGCGCGGCGACAGCATCGACACGCTGATTAGGATCGCCGCGCCACAGGCCGAGAAGATGCACTGGCGCACGGCGAAATGGAACGGATCGCCCAGGTTCATGCGCGCGGCCGCCGCCGGACTGGAGGCGAAGGACAGCAGAACGCCCAGCAGCATCAGCACCGTCACCACGCCCAGCAGGATATGGTCCGTGGTCCACCACCACACCCCCAGGCGCGACTGATCGGTTCTGGCGAAGGCGTGCGGTTGGCGGTTCATAAGCGCCCCCTCTCAACCCCTTCCGAGGGCATGCCCAATCGGAAAAGCGGCGTCCCAACAGAAACCCTCGCCCCGCTCTTTGCGGGGAGAGGGTAGGGTGAGGGGCGTGTCCACCGGTAATCGTCCAGCAAGCTGAAGCGCCCCCTCACCCTGCCCTCTCCCCCACCTGCGGCGGGGACGAGGGTTTCGTGGCCTTGAGTGCGAAGGACGCTCGATCTAAACGCGGTCACGCCAGGGCCTCACGTTTGGAGGGATTGGCCAAGCCTTGGACGATGGCCCGGAAGGCATCCCCCCGCGCCTCAAAGTCGGCGAACTGGTCGAAGGAGGCGCAGGCAGGCGAGAGCAACACCACCGCTTCCTCGCCCGTGGCGTCCGCATGCGCGCGCGCGTCGATGAAGGCCTGGGTCGTGGCGGCGGCCAGGTCGCCGCTCAATTCAACCGGCGCTTGGCCGTCCAAGGCGTCGGCGAAGGACGGACCGGCCTCGCCGACGAGGTAGGCTTTCCGCACCCGTGGAAACAGATCAGACAAAGACTCAATGCCCCCCGCCTTAGCCACGCCGCCGGCGATCCAGAAGAACCCCGGATAGGCGCTCATGGCCGCTCGGGCGGCGTCGGCGTTGGTGGCCTTGGAGTCATTGACGAAGCGTACGCCGTCGATCACGCCGACGGTTTCCATGCGATGGGCCAGACCCGGAAAGGTCATGAGGCCCTCGGCCGCGTCGGCCACGGTCACGCCCAGGGCTCGCACAGCGGCATAGGCCGCCGCCGCGTTTTGCCAGTTATGGCGACCGGGCAGGGACTTGGCGCGCAGCAGGTCGCACACTTCGCTAACACGATCACCCGACCCGTCGTAGAGCACGCCTTGCAAGGCATAGACCCCGCGCCCGATCGCCCGGCCGGCGGAGATGGGACAGATGGTGCGACGGTTCGCGGCGGTGATCTCGGTGCAGATCCGCTGGCACCAGGGATCATCCACGCCGATGACCGCCGTGTCGCCCTTGCCCTGGTTCAGCAGCACCCGGCGCTTGGCGGCCACATAGCCGTCCATGTCGCCGTGGCGGTCTAGATGGTCCGGCGAGACATTGAGCAGGATCGCCACATCGGGCTTCAGGCTGGAGGTCAGATCCAACTGATAGGAGGATATTTCCAGCACATAGATCGCGCCGCCGTGCATGTCCTCCAGGCCCAGCACGCCCAGGCCGATATTGCCGCCGATGCGCGCGTCCTTGCCGGCGGCGTTGCAGATATGGCCGATCAGGGCGGTGGTGGTGGACTTGCCGTTGGTGCCGGTGATGGCCACGACCTTGGGACGCTTGTGTTCGGGCGCGGCGTTGACCGTGCGCGCGAACAGCTCGATGTCGCCGACGATTTCCACCCCGGCTTCCCGGGCCTTAACCACCGTCCAGTGGGGCTCCGGATGGGTCAGAGGCACGCCCGGCGACAGCAGAAGGGCGGCGAACTGCGACCAGTCCGCAGTCTTAAGGTCGACCACCGCCAGACCTTCGGCCGCAGCGGCTTCGCGCGCCGGCGCCTTTTCATCCCACAGAGCCACCTGGGCTCCCCCCGCGATTAAGGCGCGCGCAGCCGTCAGTCCGGTGCGGCCCAGACCGAACACCGCCACTCGCTTGCCTTCAAAACCGCGGACGGGGATCACGTGCCTGCGCCCTTCCCTATCTCAGTTTCAAGGTCGCCAGGCCTGCGAGGGCCAGGACGAAGGACACGATCCAGAAGCGGATCACGATGGTGGATTCCTTCCACCCCAACTTCTCGAAGTGGTGGTGGATCGGCGCCATCAGGAAAACGCGCTTCTTGGTGGCCTTGAAGTAGCCCACCTGGATCATCACCGAGAGCGCCTCGACCACGAACAGGCCGCCGATGATGCCGAGCACGATCTCATGCTTGGCCGCCACGGCCATGACGCCGAGGGCGCCGCCCAGGGACAGGGAGCCGGTGTCGCCCATGAAAATCCTGGCAGGCGGAGCGTTATACCAAAGGAAACCCAGACCCGAGCCGATCATGGCTCCGCAGAAGGGTGCGATCTCGCCCACGCCCGGCACGAAGTGCACCTGCAGATAACCGGCGAACACGCGGTTGCCGACCAGATAGGCGATCAAGCCGAAGGCGGCGGCGCAGATCATCACCGGAACTATGGCCAAGCCATCCAGGCCGTCAGTCAGGTTCACCGCGTTGGAAAAGCCTGCGATCGTCACCGCGCCGAAGACAATGTAAAAATAGCCGAGGTTCCACAGCAGGTTTTTGAACAGCGGGAAGGCTACGGAGCTGGACAGAGCCGGCGGCTCGCCGGCCGGATGCTCGCCATAGCGCATGAGCACATAGGTCGCCGTGCCCGCGACGATGAACTGGATGATCAGCTTCACCTCGCTGGAGACCCCGGCGGTCGTCTGCTTGGTGACCTTGGCGTAGTCGTCGGTAAAACCCAGCAGACCATAGGCTGCTGTGACCAGCAACACGACCCAGACATAGACGTTTTGAAGGTCTGCCCACAGTAAGGTGCCGATGGCCAGGGCGGCCAGGATCATGAAGCCGCCCATGGTGGGCGTACCGGCTTTTTCGATGACGTGGCGCTCGATGCCTTCCTTGCGGATCGGCTGGCCGCGCCCTTGCTTGGTGCGCATCCAGTCGATGAAGCGTGTGCCCATCAGGCCGACGACGATCTGGGCCGTGACCAGGGCCATGCCTGTACGGAAGGTCAGATAGCGCAGCAGGTTGAGCAACGGCACATAGTGCATGCCGTGCTGCCCGCCGTCGGAGAAATGCGTATAGAGCAGATAGAACATCAGCCGCCCGCTTCCATCTGTGACCCGTCACCCACGCCCAACGCCGTCAGGGCCTGAGCCACCATCGACGCCTTCGATCCGTTTGAGCCTTTGACCATCACCAGATCACCTGGCTCGACGGCCCGGACAACCTGCAGCGCGAGGTCCGCCGCGCTCTCCGCATAGCCGCCCTGGCGAGTCGCCGGGAGGGCATCCCAAAGAAATCTCATCAACGGCCCGGCGCAGAACACCAGGTCCACGTCGGCCCGGTCCACACTCTGCGCGATTTCAAGGTGATAGCGCGGGGCTTGCGCGCCCAGCTCCAGCATATCGGTAAGCACCGCAATCCTGCGTCCCTTGGCGGCGCGCGCGCCCAGGGTGGACAGAGCGGCCTGCATGGACATCGGATTGGCGTTGTAGCTTTCGTCGATCAGCACGAAGGGTCCGGCTGCGGCCATGATCGCCCGCTCGCTGCCTCGGCCCTCCAAGGGCTCGAACGACTCCAAGGCCGCCAGGGCGTCGTCCAGCGACACATCCAGCGCCTCCAGGATCAGCAGGACGGCCAGGCTGTTCAGACCCCAATGGGCCCCTTTTGGGCGGATTGACAGGTCCAGGCGCCGCCCGCGCAGGCTGACGCTCACCTCGGCTCCAGCCTCGCCGGCGGAGACGCCGAGCAGGCGCGCGTCACAGTCCGGCCCCGAACCGAAACTGTGCACCACCGCCCCGGCCCTAAGCGCCTCGCTCTTGAGAAAGTTGAACCAGGCGTTGTCGGCGTTGAGTACGGCCACGCCGCCGGGCACGAGGCCCGCGAAAATCTCGGCCTTGGCCTTAGCCACGCCCGCCTCGCCGTCGTCGAAGTTCTCGGTATGCACCGGTCCCACCGTCGTGATGCACACCACATGCGGCGCGACCAAGCGTGACAGGGGTTCGATTTCTCCGGCGTGGTTCATGCCGATCTCGAAAACCGCCCGTTCGGTCGTCTTAGGCATGCGCGCCAGAGTCAGGGGCACGCCGATCTGGTTGTTGTAGGACTTGACCGAGGCATGGCCGCGCCCGGCCTTGAGCAGGCCCGCCCTCACAGCCTGGGTCACACTGGTCTTTCCGACCGAACCGGTCACTGCCCCGCGCTTCGCGGAGCAGCGGTCGCGGGCCGCCAGGCCCAGGGCCTCCAGGGCGATCTGGGTGTCCCCCACCAGCACGCGCGAACCGGATCCCTCGCGGGTCGCCAGCGAGCCGGCCGCGCCGAGCCCAAGCGCCCCGTCGATGAAGTCGTGGCCGTCGCGTATCCCGGCCAGGGCCACGAACAGGTCGCCCGGCTCGACGGTGCGGCTGTCGATGGACACCCCCATGGCGTCGAATGCGGCGCCCGCCAGCCGCCCGCCGGTGGCGCGCACGATCTCGCTCGAGGTCCACAGGGGCGCGCTCATGCGGCGGCCTCCAGGGCGGCGGCGGTCTCAGCCGCGTCATCGAAGGGCAGGACCTGGGAGCCGACTGTTTGCCCCTGTTCATGTCCCTTGCCCGCGACAACCAGGACGTCTCCGTCCCGCAATTCGGCGACAGCAGCGGCGATGGCTTGGCGCCGGTCGCCAATCTCGCGCGCGCCGGGCGCGGCGGCCAGGATGGCCGCCCGGATCGTGGAGGGATCTTCGCTGCGCGGATTGTCGTCGGTGACAAACACCAGGTCGGCGCCCTGGACGGCCGCCTCTCCCATCAAGGGCCGCTTGGCCCGGTCGCGATCTCCGCCCGCCCCGAACACAATAATCAACCGGCCGCTCGCGTGGGGGCGCAGGGCTTCAAGCACGGTCTTGAGCCCATCAGGGGTATGAGCATAGTCGATATAGGCCTCGCCGCCCTTGGGTCCGACGCCGATGCGCTGCAGACGTCCCGGTGCGCCCTGAACATGCTCCAGCGCCGCCAGCGCCTCGCCGGGCGCCTCGCCGGCGGCGATGCACAGACCCGCCGCCACCAAGGCGTTGGACGCCTGGAAGGCCCCGGCCAAGGGCAGCAGGGTCGTGTAGGGCCGGCCATCGGCCAGAATCGTCAGGCGCTGGCCTTCCGCGCTGGGCGATCGCTCGGTCAGGCGCAAGGCCTGGCCGTGTTCGCCTACCGACAACACCGTATGGCCCGCTCCAACGGAAGCAGCGGCGAAGGCGGAAAAGGCGTCGCTGTCGGCGTTGAGCACAGCGGTTCGGCCCCGCGGCAAGAGGCGCTCGAACAGCCGCAGCTTGGCCGCGCGGTAGGCCTGCATCGTGCCGTGATAGTCCAGATGATCCTGCGTCAGGTTGAGAAAGCCTGCAGCGGTCAGATGCACGCCGTCCAGTCGGCGTTGATCGATGCCGTGCGAAGAGGCCTCCATCGCCAAATGAGTCACGCCGCGCGACGCCAGATCAGCCAAGCGCTCGGCTACGTCGGCGGCGTCAGGCGTGGTCAGGCCGGGCGGAGCGATCTGTTCGCCGCCCGCGCGCGGGCTGAGGGTCACGCCCAAGGTGCCCATGCTCGCCGACTTGCGGCCCAGGTGATCGAATATCTGCCGGCAGAAGGCGGCGACGGACGTCTTGCCGTTGGTTCCGGTCACCGCGACGCAGATCGTCGGCTGGGCGCCGTAGAAGGCGCCGGCGGCCAGGGCGTAGGCGCGGCGCACATCAAGGACGCGCACCACCGGCGCGCCGATGGCCAAAGCGTCCTCGCCGGTCAAGACCGCTGCGGCGCCGGCTTGGATGGCGCCGGGAATAAACGCGCGGCCGTCGGCCTGGACGCCCGGCAGGGCGGCGAACAGATAACCCGGCCTGACCTTGCGGCTGTCGGCGGTGACGCCCTCGATCACCGGATCGATATCCAGCTCCCGTTGCACCAGATCGGACAGCCGCACACTCACTGGGTCAGGTCCCCGGCGGTTGTCTCATCGTCGGCAGGCTTGACCTCGGCGGGCGGCTTGGCCGCGTCCGACAGGGTTGGCGCCACGCGCTTGACGCCCAGGAACGGCGCGATGCGATCAATCACCTTGCCGGCGGCGGGAGCGGCGTTCCAGCCGGCCGTGGCGAAGCCGTATGTCTCGGGAAGGCGCTTGGGATCGTCTAGCATGATCAGCACCAGATAGCGGTCCGCGCTGACAGGGCCGTCGGTTGGGAACACCGCGGCAAAGGATGCGATCACCTTGTCCTTCGAATAGCGGCCGCCGATCACTTTTTGGGCCGTGCCGGTTTTGCCGCCGACGCTGAGCCCCGGCACGTCGGCCTTGCCGCCGGAGCCTTCCTTGGCGGTCACATTCAGGCGCATCAAGTCCAGCATATCGCGCGAGGTCGCCTCTGAGATCACCCGCGTCCCCATCGGCTTCTGGCCAGGATCAAATTTACGGATGGTCAGGGGCACCATCTGGCCGCCATTCATGATGGCGCCGATGCCGACCGCCAGGTTCAACGGGCTGACCGAGATCGACTGGCCGAAAGACGTCGAGGCGACCGTGCCGTCCGCCCAGGTCTTGGGTACGATGGGATGGGCGGACTCGGCGAGTTCAATTTTGGCCGGGGCGAACAGGCCGAAGGACTGGAAGTATTTGGTCAGGCGCGGCGCGCCCGCCTGCAAGGCCAGCTTGGCGGTGCCGATGTTGGAGGAGTGGACGAACACCTCGGGCAAGGTCAAAGCCCCGTGCACCACGTGGAAATCGTGGATGGTGCGGTTGCCCAACTGGAGGCTATCGACATTGTAGGTCGAGTGCAGGGTCGCGACGCCGGAATCAAGGCCCATGGCCATGGTGAAAATCTTGAACACCGAGCCCGGCTCATAGACCGAGGCGGCGGCGCGATTGACTAGGTTGTAGTTGGAGGCCTGGCCCGGATTATTGGGATCGAAGCCAGGCCAGCTGGACAGGGCCAAGACCTCGCCGGTGTGGACATTGGTCACGATGCCCACCGCGTCCGGCACCCCGAACTTGATCGCGGCCTTCTCCAGTTCGTCATCCAGAGCCGCTTGAACGCGCAGGTCCATGGACAGCGCCACAGGCGTGGGCTTGCCTGCGAGACTGCGAATATCCTCGTCCAGGGCGTGCTCGGCGCCCGAAAGTCCCGCACCGCCCTTGTCTGCGAAACCGATCAGGTGAGCGGCGGTAGGTCCCAGCGGGTAGACTCGGCGCTCTTCCTCCTCGAAGCTCACCCCCGGCAGGCCGAGGTCCTGCAGCCGCGCCTTTTCCTCTGGGGTCAATCCGCCGACGAGATACTCGCGCTTGCCGGCGTTCAGCGCGTGCTCCAGCCGCCCGGCCGCCAAGGCCGGCAGGGCTGCGCCCAGCACGCGGCGGGTCTCGGACGTGTCCCAGATTTCTCGGGGGTCGAGGTAAAGGCCGTAATGGGTCAGGTCCACCGCCAGCAGATTGCCCTGGCGATCGACCAGATCGGCCCGCGAGCCGCTGGGCGGGGCGGCGGCGATCTCAGAGCGGTCTGCATCCGAGAAGATCGCGCACTTGGTCGCGCCCAGGGCCAAGGTAAAGAATCCGGCGGCGAACAGAGCCAGGACGAAAAAGATGCGGATGCGCGTGTCGTCTTCGGCCTTGCCGTCCGCCTTGGCCCGTTCAAAGGCGTGCTCCAGCTTCCAGACCGCCTCCACCAGCCAGCGCCAGCCGATCGGCAAACGATAGAACACCAGCTCGCTCGGCCTCATCGCAAGGCTCCCGGCTGAGGCTGGATCGGCGCGGAGGGGGCCTTGGCCGCCTCGGGCGCAGCCAAGGCGGACTGGCGGGCGATATCCGGCAGGCGGTCCAGCGAGGTTTCGCGTTTGTCCGATGTCGGGCCGACGCCCACAATCTCGGCCAGCTTTTCCAACCGCGCCGGCTGTTCCAGATGGGCCACCTCAGCCTGCAGAAGGCGCACCCGACGCTGCTCATCGCTGATCTGGTTTTCCACGCTGACGATGTCGCCGGCTTCACGGCCCGCGCGCGCCTTGACCATGTAAACCGCCAGGGCGAGGCCCAGCACGACGGTGAGGGCGCCGAGCTCCACCAAGCGTGCGCCGCGCAGGGTACGCCTTAGGAACCGCCCGGCGCTCATGCCGCCGCCTTCCAGGGCTGGGCGTCGGTGCGCTCGGCGGCGCGCAGCTTGGCTGATCGCGCCCGGGGGTTGGCGCTGACTTCCGCCTCGCCTGGCGGACGGGCGCCGTTGAACAACAGCACAAAGGTCGGCTGAGGTCCCTTGGGCGCGACGGGCAGATGGCGAGACCCCGAAGGCGTACGTCCGGCGCGCTGGGTGAAAAAGGCCTTCACGATCCGGTCTTCCAGCGAATGGAATGTGACCACCGCCAGACGTCCTCCGGGCGCCAGCGTGCGCTCGGCCGCTTCGAGCGCCTCTTCCAGTTCACCCAGCTCGTCATTGACCGCGATGCGCAGGGCCTGGAACACCCGCGTGGCCGGATGGGTCGGCGCGCCGCGCCGTCCGCCAAGCGCCCGCTCCACAGTTTCGGCCAGGTCGGCGGTGCGCGTGAAGGGCTGCTCAGTGCGGCGGCGGACCAGCACATTGGCGATGTGGCGCGAGGCGCGCTCCTCGCCATAGAGCCAAAAGATCCGCGCCAGCTCGGCCGGCTCGGCGGTGTTGACCAGATCGGCCGCCGTTTCGCCCTCATCGCTCATCCGCATGTCGAGCGGCCCGTCGCGCATGAAGGAAAAGCCGCGCTCGGCCTCGTCCAGCTGCATCGACGACACCCCAAGGTCCAGGGCGATGCCTCCGCAGTCCCGCCAGCCGCAGGTCTGCAAGTGGCTTTCGATGTCGGAGAAGCGGCCTTCGATCAGGCGAAAGCGGCCGCCGTAGACCTCGGCCAGCGGGGCGGCGAATCGGGCGGCGGAAGGGTCTCGGTCGATGGCCAGCACATCGGCGCCGGCCTCAAGAAAGGCGCGGCTATAGCCGCCGGCGCCGAAGGTGGCGTCCACAATGCGTAAGCCGGGGCGCAGGTTCAAACATTGGGCCACCTCGTCCAGCAACACTGAGCGGTGAGCGGGTGGCGCGGCAGTCATCCGGCCCCTCCCAGGCGCTGAGCTCGTTGTTGCAGGCGCAAGGCGGACAGTCCCTCGCGGGCCAACTGGCGTTGCTCGGAACGATGGGCGCGGAAGGCCTCTCGCTCCCAGATTTGGAACCTGTCGCCCAGCCCCACCAGCGCCACCCAATCGGTCAGGCCGAAGGCGTCGCACAAGGCTTCAGGCAAGGTGATCCGGCCGGCGGTATCGAACGCCAACTCATGCATGCCCCCATAGACCACCGTCTCAAGCGGCAGGCGCAAAGGATCACCCAAGGGCAGGTCCTCGATCAGGGACTGATATTGCTCGAACAGGGCCTTGCCCCCGCCTTCGATGCAGTCCGCCTCTATGGAGGGAAAACAGAACACGCCGCCGAACGGGCCGGCGGCCAGGGTGCGAAATCCCTGCGGCACAACGATGCGCCGTTTGCCGTCCAGTTGTTTCTCGAAGGTCGAGAGAAACACCCCGTCGCGCCCCCTGCCGGACCGACTCCGCCCCATGCGGTCGGTCCTTTGCGCGCGCCACCGACCATCAACTCCGGACGGAAGCGACGCGATCTGTTTGGGTTAACATGGGATGAATTGGGAGACAATGACACTAAGCCCCATTTTCTTCGGTTTCAAAGTCATAGTGGCAACCCGTCGCACGCGATTGTTAACCATTCGCAGAACATACACAGAACATCTTCAGTATTGCGGATAAGTGACGGGTGTCGGTGACATCGGCGAGCTCGGGCGGAATGGATCAGACGGCCTATAAGCCGGGTTCTGTGCCGCCCGGACTCACATCCGGGCGCGACGATCATTCCTCTGGACCGCGCATTGCTGCGCGGTTCTCGCGACCTACCCGGACGGCTCAGGCCGGCGACGGCCCTACCTTGGCGCAAACCGAGGCGCGCCGTCCCTATTTGGTCTTGCTCCAAGCGGGGCTTGCCATGCCGTCCCCGTTGCCGGGTCCGCGGTGCGCTCTTACCGCACCCTTTCACCCTTACCCGCCGCCGCTCCAAGGAGCTTTGGCGGGCGGTTTACTTTCTGTGGCGCTATCCCTGGGCTCGCGCCCGGCGGGCGTTACCCGCCGCCTTGTCGCCGTGGAGCCCGGACTTTCCTCGACCCTCCATCGCCGAAGCTTCGGAAGACCGCGACCGCCCGGCCGTCTGATCCGGGGCGGAAAGTGAGGGTTTCGCGACAGCGGGTCAATAGAAGCTATCGGCCGTAAGCGCAGACTCCCTCCCTCGAGGGCAGGGGAACTGCATATGGGTGAAGTTGCCGCCTCGGCTGAATCTCCTTCCCTGCGCAGCGGGGAAGGGGGACCACACGCAGTGTGGTGGAAGGGGCTTCTTGTCGCCATAAGAGCCCCCACCACCGCCTTTCAGGCGGTCCCCCTCCCCCGTTTCGCTACGCTGCACAGGGGAGGAGAGGCCAATCCCGTCGGCACTTTCCCATATGCAATTCCCCTGCCTGGAGGGGGAAGGCGGCTCACTCAACAGCCAGGATTGAAAGTCTCCGCACCACCTTACCCTAACTCTCGGCCGCCGCCCGCAGTAGGTGCACCAGACGCGCACGGGTCTCGCCGTCGGCGACGCCGTCCACGCGGTCGGGGCGCCAGTGTCGCTGGAAGGCGGTGATGATGGTCTGGGTTTGGGCGTCGAATTGGCCGGACGGCGCGCTGTCGAAGCCTAGCCGGGTCAGGCCCGCCTGCAGCGCGAACACGCCGGTTCCGTCGTCGCCCAGCGACAGGGCCGGGCCGGGCGCTGCGGGCGGCTCCAGCCAAAGGCCGTGACCGGCGTGCGCCAACCGCTTCCAGGGGAACAGCTCGCCGGGATCGGTCTTGCGCTCGGGCGCCACGTCGGAATGGCCAAGGATGCGGCCGTCAGGAATGTCCCACCGACCTCGGACCTCGGTCAGCAGGTCGATCAGGGCCTCGATCTGGGTATCGGGAAAAGCGCGGTAGCCCCACTCATGGCCGGGATTGACCAGTTCGATGCCGACGGACACCGCATTGATGTCGCGCTCGCCCTTCCAGAAGGACAAGCCGGCGTGCCAAGCGCGACGCTCTTCGGCGACCAAAGAGAAAACCCGTCCGTCCTCCTCGATCAGATAGTGGGCCGAGACCTTGGCCTCAGGATCGCGCAGGCGCGCCAGGGCCTCGGCGCCGGTGGGCATGCCGGTGTAGTGCAACAGCACCATGTCGGGCGGCGCGCGCCTAATATCGAAATTGGGCGAGGGGGCGGGGATAATGTCCATCCGCCTTTTGTTAGGCCAGTCTCACCCGCCGGAGCAAGCCGCGCAGGCTGGCCTACTGGACCTGGTAGGTCTTGCTGAAGCCGTTGCGGGCGTTGGTCACCGTAACCGCGCCACTGCGCGTCACGTCCAGCTGGATGCTATAGCCGTGGCTCGGCAGGGGGCCGAGATTGGCCAGATAGTTGGGATCGCCGTCTTGCTCAGGCGGATAGACCGTCGTGGCGTGAACCCGCCATAGGCCCTGAAGGCCCGGACTGCTGTTGATCGTCTTGACCACGTCGGGCCAGTCGCCCTTTTTCGAACCATTGCCCATGATCGCAAGGTCGGGCCGCAGGGTATGGACGAACCCGGGATGGTTGCTCACGCCCATGCCGTGGTTGTCCAGGATCATGATGTTGACATGACCGACCTTGTCGACGGGGCACACCAGATCGTGCTCGCGGTCCCAAGTCAGGTCGCCGAACGCCGCGATCTTGACCTTGCCGAAAGAGAATAGCGAGGCGATGGACTTCTGGTTTTCCAGGCCCTTGTCATCGGCCATGGGCGGCAGGCCGCACGCCTGACCCGGCTCTCCGGCGCCCGGCAGCGGGCGGGAAATCGGCTTGCCATCGGCGGCGACCACGGTGTCGGTCAGAGAGCCGAAATGCAGCACATCGCCGGCTTTCACGATGATGCGCCGGTGACCCTTGATGAGTTGCAGATATCTCAAATAGCCGGCCTGGGTGCGCGGGGGCTCTTTGGGATTGTCGGCTGGATTGAACAGTTCACGATTGACCCCGTGATCGACGAAGGTCCCCATCGGCATCAGAGCCAGCAGCTCGGCGATCCCGCCGATATGGTCTCCGTGGTAGTGGGTGGCGATCACATAATCGAGCTTCTTGAGGCCCAGGGCCTTGGCGGCGGCCGCGATACGGTCGGCAGGTCCCTTGGCCCCATCGAGAGACGTGGTCCACATGGAGCCCGCCACCGAACCGGCGTCCACCAACACCGAAACCCCCTCAGGCGTGACGTAAAGCGTACCCCCGCTGCCTTCCAGGTCGAGTTGGACGATTTTGAGGGTTTTGACGGCGGCGTGCACGGGTGCGGCCGCTAAGGCGCAGGTCGCGACTATTGATGCCAAGAGCGTGCGGACCATGGGGGCGTAATGCCTTGCAGCAGGCGGACGTAAGCGCAGAACGCCTAGTTCCCCTGGTCCCACCCATAGGCCACCCAGGAGTGGCCGCCAACGTTGCGCGCTTCGATGATCTGGGGATCGGTCGGGGTGGAGGCGCGGCGCAGGGCGCGGCGGGCGCGGGCGGCCAGGAGGGCAAAGGCGACCAGGGCCGAAGCCATAACGGCAATGACGACCACACTGGCGGTGAACACCACGGCCAGCACGCCGGCCACGACGGCGGTGGCGAGACTGGCGAGCAAGCCGCCAACCCATGCCAGGCTCTTGAAACCGGACGCCGTCATCGAACTCGCAGGGTTATTCATGGCCGTCTCGCCTCACGCCGAAATTCGGCGATGTCTCAGTATGTCGGCGCCCATGCCTCGTCCGTCAACACACAGAATTGAAATAGGCTCAATTGGCCGACAACGTGCGCCTTTGGCGGACAATCTCATCATAGGCGGCGTTGATAGCCGAAGCCTTGGCGTGAGCCACCTCGACGAACTCCGCCGGCAGGCCCCGCGCCAGCACCCTATCAGGATGCGCGTCAGACAAGGCGTTTCGCCAAGCGCTGCGAACAACCTCATCGGCCGCGTCCTGAGCCACGTTGAGCACGACATAGGGATCGCCCGGCCTTGCGCCCAGATGCACGGCGCGCAGGCGTTGAAAGGTCAGGGGGCTAAGGCCGAAGAGGTCAGACACCCGCTCCAGATAAGCCAGCTCCTCAGCAGTGACGACGCCGTCCGCCTGGGCGATATGGAACAGGCCATCAAGCACATCTTCGAGCAGCTGGGGACAGCCGCGATAGCGCTTGGCCAGCCGCTTGGCATAGCTTTCGAAGCCGTGAGTGGTCTGGCGGGCCAGATCGTAGAGCCGCTCGATATTGCGCTCACCGCCCGGTTCGGGGTGGAACACCTCTGAGAAAACCGTGAATTCCTCAGGGTCCACACGGCCATCCGCCTTGGCCAGCTTAGCCCCAAGCGCGGTCACCGCCGTGGAAAAGGCGGGGTCCTCGCCGGGCAGACCGGGCGGGCATTGGTCGCAGGCGGCGTCATCAACACGCCGGGCGGCCAGACTTGCGATGTTGCGCCAAAAAGTCATCGGAGTAAGCCAAGCTTAGGATTACGGCGGCCCTATGACAACCGAAATTTGCAACACTGACAGTGGCGGTTGGTCGTTCTGGATCGACCGAGGCGGCACCTTCACCGACGTGATCGGCCGGTCGCCCGATGGGGAACTGCATACCTTGAAGCTGCCTTCCGTCTCGGCCGTCTACGCCGACGCCGCCGTGGAGGCTATGCGGCGCCTGTTGGGCGCCAAGCCCGGCTCGCCTTTTCCCGCCGAACGGGTCGAGTCCATCAAGATGGGCACGACGGTGGCCACCAACGCCCTGTTGGAACGCAAGGGCGCCAAGACCCTGCTGATCGCCACCCAAGGCTTTGGCGACGCCCTGGAGATCGGCGATCAGGCGCGGCCGGACCTGTTCGCCCTGGATATCCACAAGCCTGAGCCTCTGCACGCCGGCGTATTGGAGGCGCGCGAGCGGTTGGGCGCGGACGGACGGGTGCTTGTCGCCTTGGACGAAGCGGACCTGGCGGCGGGGCTGGCCCAAGCCAGGGCCGATGGATTCGTTTCGGCCGCCATCGCCTTCCTTCACGCCGACCTCAATCCCGCCCACGAAAGGGCCGCCGGCAAACTGGCGCGGGCGGCCGGATTCGCGCACGTGACTCTGTCGCATGAGGCCTCGCCCCTGCCCCGCTGGATTCCACGCGCCCGCACGGCTGTGATCGACGCCTATCTGACGCCCATCCTGAAGGCCTATGTCGATCAGGTGGCTGGCGCGGTGGGCGGCGCGCCGCTGTATTTCTTGACCTCCTCCGGCGCACTGGCGAAGGCCGAGGCGTTTCGCGGCAAGGATGCCGTGCTGTCCGGTCCTGCCGGCGGGGCCGTGGGCGCGGCCCGCATTGCGAGCGATGCTAGCGCTAAAGCCGTGTTGGGGTTCGACGTGGGGGGCACCTCCACCGATGTGTGCCGTTTCGCCGGGACGCTGGAACGGCGTGACGCCTTGCGCATCGCCGGGATCGAGCTGAGGACGCCCACATTGGACGTACAGACCGTCGCGGCGGGCGGGGGGTCAATCCTGACCTACGACGGCTTTCGCGCCCGCGCGGGGCCGCACAGCGCCGGCGCCGACCCCGGCCCGGCCGCCTATGGCCGAGGCGGACCCGCCACGGTGACGGACGCCAATCTGGTGCTGGGGCGGCTGGACGGACGGTTCTTCCCACCGGTGTTCGGGCCGGCGGGGGACCGGCCAGTCGATATCGAGGCCGCCCGGACGCGCCTGAGTGAACTGGCCGCCGCCATGGGCGCACCGAGCGCCGAAGCGGCGGCTGAAGGCTTTGTCGCCATCACCGTGGAGCAGACCGCCCAGGCCATCCGCCGCATCTCCACCGAGCGCGGCTTTGATCCGCGCGGCCACACCCTGGTGGCCTTCGGCGGCGCGGCCGGACAGATCGCCTGTTGGACCGCAGACGCCTTGGGCGCCCGCGAGGTTCTCTGCCCACAGTACGGCAGCCTGCTGTCGGCCTGGGGCATAGGCCAGGCCCAGGTGCGCAGCTTGCAGCAAGCCGGGCTGGAGGCGCCGCTGGACGACGCGGGGCTTGAACGGGCGGCGGCCCTGGCGGGCCTATTGGAGACGCAGGCCGAGGCAGCGCTCGTCGCGCAGGGCGCCGAACCCGGCGAGGTCAGCAGACGCCTGATGCTGCGGTATGACGGCTCTGACTCGGCGTTGGAGGTCGCTTTTGGATCGGCTGCTGAGGCGCGCGCCGCGTTCGAGGATGCGCACAAACGCTTGTTCGGATTTGCGGAGCCTGGACGGGCGGTGCTGATCGCCAGCGTGGAAGTGGAAGGTCTCCCTTCCCCCTCGAGGGGGGAAGGGTTGGGGATGGGGGTGAGCGCCCGTAGGCTTCAGAATATTGTGCAAGAGGCGGACCGCCTCTCGAACCTGTCCGGCAGCCTCGCGGGCCCACCCCCATCCCTCCCCTTCCCCCCTGGAGGGGGAAGGACGCTCTTTGCAGGCGGCGTCGCCCACGACGCCCCCATCATCGACGCCGACAGCTTCACCTCCACCCCAGGTCCCGCCCTCATCATCCGCGGGGACACCCAGATCGCCGTGGCGCCGGGATGGCGGGCGCAGCGGGAGGCGGAGAGGCTGATCCGGCTGGTGCGGGAGGGCGAGGCGCGCGCCGATAGGACAGACCTCTCAGCGCCGGACCCCGTGACCTTGGAGCTGTTCAATCGGCGCTTCATGGGCGTCGCCGAAGCCATGGGCGCGGCGTTGGAGCGCACCGCCCATTCGGTCAACATCAAGGAGCGGCTGGACTTCTCCTGCGCCCTGTTCGACGCGGACGGCGGGCTGGTGGCCAATGCGCCGCACATGCCGGTGCACCTGGGCTCGATGGGCGCCAGCGTTCGGGCGGTCAAGGCGCGCCACCCGATCCTTCAGCCTGGCCAGGCCTTCGCCCTGAACAATCCCTATGACGGCGGCACCCACCTGCCGGATGTGACCGTGGTTATGCCGGTATTTGTCGCCCAGGGCGACTCCCCCGCGTTCTACCTGGCGGCGCGGGGCCATCACGCCGACATCGGCGGAATCCAGCCCGGCTCCATGCCGCCCTTCTCACGGACCATCGAGGAGGAAGGCGTGTTGTTGGACGCCTTGCCGATCATGCGGGACGGCGTGCTGCTGGAGGCCGACATCCGCGCCGCCCTCGCCGCCGGTCCCTATCCCGCCCGGTCGCCGGATCGCAACCTGGCCGATCTGAAGGCCCAGATCGCCGCCTGCCAGGCCGGGGCGACGGCCGTTTGGCAGATGATCGAAGCCTACGGCGGGGCGAGCGTCGCCCGCTACATGGGCTTTGTGCAGGACAATGCCGAAGCCTGCGTCAGGCGCGCCATCGGCCGCCTGAGCGACGGGCAGGCGCGCGTGCCTATGGACGGCGGCGCCGAGATTTGCGTGCGCATTGCGGTGAACACCGAGGCGGGCGAGGCGACGCTCGACTTCACCGGGACCAGCGCCGTGCAGCCGAATAACTTCAACGCCCCAACCGCCATCGTGCATGCGGCGGCGCTCTATGTGTTCCGCACCCTGGTGGACGACGATATTCCGCTGAACGCGGGCTGTCTGAAGCCGCTGAAGATCATTGTGCCGGAAGGCTCAATGCTGGCGCCGCAATGGCCCGCCGCCGTGGTGGCCGGCAATGTGGAGACCAGCCAGCACATTGTCGACGCCCTCTATCAAGCGCTCGCAGTCATGGCCAACGCCCAGGGGACGATGAACAACTTCACGTTCGGCGACGAGGACCGGCAATATTACGAGACCCTGTGCGGCGGCGCGGGCGCCACGGATCGCGCGCCGGGCGCTTCGGCAGTGCACACGCACATGACCAACTCGCGCCTGACCGACCCGGAAATCCTTGAGCGCCGGTTTGCCGTGCGACTGGAAACGTTCGCCATCCGACGGGGCTCGGGGGGCGACGGCCGGCGCCCGGGCGGCGACGGCCTATGGCGCCGCTTGCGCTTTCTGGGGCCGACCCAGGCGGCCCTTTTGTCCACGCGCAGGCTCACCCGGCCCCAAGGCGCGGCAGGCGGCGGCGCGGGGGCGGCGGGCCATCAACGTTTGATAAGCGCCTCCGGCGAGGCTAAGGACTTGGCAGGCTGCTTTTCCATATGGGCGGCCGAAGGCGAGGTGATCGAGATCCTGACTCCCGGGGGCGGGGGGTACGGAGCGGTCACGGATCGCTGAGGATAATGAAAGGACCTCGATGCTGCTGGTTTCCTTCTTCGCCCTGGCCCTCGCGGCGGTCGATCCCGCATCGGAAGCGGCGGCCGAGCCCGAGGCGCCCACCGCCAAGACCACGCCCGTCGCGCCTGCGCCCGAAGCGCCGTTCCCCGTCGGCGCTCCCCACGACGACTACGGGTTCGTCAGCTGGTGTTACGGCGCCCTATCGGGCCACATGAACCTCTACAAGCTGGTCAAGCCCGAGCTGGACAAGCAGAGCACCGATCCGAAGGAAGACGCTGCGGTGGACGCCGAGCAGATGAAGGCCGGCCTGGAGTATCTGGCGCTGTACAAACAAGCGATGGAGGCGGCCGAAAAGGCCAGCACTCAGCCGATCAACATTCACGGCGGCCAGGCCGTCCGCGTCGGCGAGAGCATCTGGGGCCCTGCCCTGCAGGCCGACGCCAAGACCCAGATGTGGTCCTACCTGAGCTGGGAGCTGCCGGGCCGATGCGAGGTGACGGCCGAACGGCTCTACGAAAAGTCACTGCTGTCCGCCCAGGCCCTGGGGATCACCATTGAGGACAAGGACAGCAAGCCCGGCAAAGCCGAGACCAAGGCGGCGACCAAGGCCGCCGTGACAGACGACACCGCCTCGCCTACCAATCTGCGCGGACGCGAGTAGAGTCTACGGTGTGTAGTTCAATATCGGCGCGAGCCAGCGCTCCGCCCTCTTGAGCTCCCAACCCTTGCGTCGCGCGTAATCCGCCGCCTGGTCGCGCTCGATCTTGCCCACGCCGAAGTAGTGCGCCTCGGGATGGGCGAAATACAGGCCGGACACGGCAGCAGGCGGAGTCATGGCAAAGCTTTCGGTCAATTCGATACCGGTGGCGGCCGTGGCGTCCAGCAGGCGGAACAGGGTGTCCTTTTCCGTGTGATCCGGTTGGGCCGGATAGCCGGCGGCCGGGCGGATGCCGCGATAGTTCTCGGCGATCAGATCGTCGATCCCCGTCGGCTCGTCCGGCGCATAGCCCCAAAGCTCGGTGCGCACGCGCCGATGCATGGCCTCGGCGAAGGCCTCGGCCAGGCGGTCCGCTAAAGCAGCGGACAGGATCGCCGAATAGTCGTCGCCCGCGTCTTTGAACTTTTTGGCGATTTCCAGCTCGCCGTGGCCGGACGTCACGGCGAAGCCGCCCACATAGTCGGGCTTGGTCCCGATCGGCGCGACGAAATCCGACAGGGCGACATTGGCCCGCCCGCCGCTTTTTCCCATCTGCTGGCGCAAGGTGTGAAAGCGGCCGATCTCGGCGGCGCGCGTTTCGTCGGCATACAGAACGATGTCGTCGCCGTCGGCGTTGGCGGGCCAAAAGCCGACCGCCCCGCGCGCCTCGAACCACTTTTCATCGATGATCCGGGCGAGCATGACCTGGGCGTCGGCGTAGAGGTCGCGCGCCGCCTCGCCCACCACGTCGTCCTCTAGGATCTGGGGGAAGCGGCCCACCAGCTCCCAGCTGGCGAAGAAGGGCGACCAGTCGATGTAGGTCGCTAGCTCGCCCAGGTCGTATGGCGTAAAAGTCCGTGTGCCGATGAAGTTGGGGCGCGGGGGGTCATAGGCCGCCCAGTCGATGGCGAAGGCGTTGGCCCGCGCCTCGACCAGCGGCGTTCTGACCTTGGCCTCCTGGCCGCGCGCATATTGCTCGCGCACCTTGACGTATTCCGCGCGGGTGGCGGCCATCTGCCCGTCGCGCTCGCCCGGCGACAGCAGGCCCGAGACCACGCCCACCGCGCGTGATGCGTCCAGCACATAGGTGGTCGAGCCGGAATAGGCCGGTTCAATCTTGACCGCCGTGTGGGTCTTGGAGGTGGTCGCTCCGCCGATCAGCAGCGGGACCTTAAACTTGCGGCGCTCCATTTCCGAAGCGACGAACACCATCTCATCCAGCGAGGGCGTAATCAGGCCCGACAGGCCGATCATGTCCACGCCATGCGCTTGCGCTTCATCGAGAATACGGTCCGCCGGGACCATCACGCCCAGATCGATAACCTCGTAGTTGTTACACTGCAGGACGACGCCCACGATGTTCTTGCCGATGTCGTGCACATCGCCCTTGACCGTGGCCATGAGGATCTTGCCCGCGGCCTCGCGCGGAGCGCCGCCCTTTTCGGCCTCCATGAAGGGCAGCAGATAGGCCACCGCCTGTTTCATCACCCGGGCCGACTTGACCACCTGGGGCAGGAACATCTTGCCCGCGCCGAACAGGTCGCCGACCACGTTCATGCCGTCCATCAGAGGGCCTTCGATCACGTGCAGGGGGCGCTGCGCGCCCTGGCGGGCCTCCTCGGTGTCGGCCTCGATGAACTCGGTCACTCCGTGCACCAGGGCGTGCTTGATGCGCTCGGCCACCGGCTGGTCGCGCCAGGCCAGGGTGACGGCCGCCGGCTGGTCCTTCTGGCTCTTGTACTTCGGCGCCAGGTCGACCAGCACCTCGGTCGGGCTTTGTCCGTCCGCGCGCCGGCGATTGAGGATCACGTCCTCAACGGCCTCGCGCAGCTCCGGCTCGATCTGGTCATAGACCGGCAGGTCGCCCGCATTGACAATGCCCATGTCCATGCCGGCGTTAATGGCGTGATAGAGGAACACCGCGTGGATCGCCCGGCGCACCGGCTCGTTGCCGCGGAAGCTGAAGGAGACGTTGGACACCCCGCCCGACACCCGCGCATAGGGCAACAGTTGCTTTATGCGCCGCGTGGCCTCGATGAAGTCCACCGCGTAGTTGTTGTGCTCCTCGATCCCCGTGGCCACGGCGAAGATGTTGGGATCGAAGATGATGTCCTCGGGCGGAAAGCCGATCTGCTCGGTGAGCAGAGCATAGGCCCTTTGGCAGATCTCCACCTTGCGTGCGGCGGTGTCGGCCTGACCGACCTCGTCGAAGGCCATGACCACCACGGCGGCGCCGTAGCGCAGGCATTGGGTGGCCTGTTCCAGGAACTTGGCCTCGCCTTCCTTCATGGAGATGGAATTAACGATGCACTTGCCCTGAACGCACTTGAGCCCGGCTTCGATCACCTCCCACTTGGAGCTGTCGATCATCACCGGCACGCGGGAGATATCGGGCTCCGCCGCGATCAGGTTGAGGAAGGTGACCATAGCCTGCTTGGAGTCCAGCAGGCCCTCGTCCATGTTCACGTCGATGATCTGGGCGCCGGCCTCCACCTGCTG
>CAYVHP010000018.1:0-3388 GCA_964451265.1 uncultured Caulobacteraceae bacterium
ACTGTTCGGGTTCAATGGATAGGCGGACGGGGAGCCTGGCTCGGGCGCGGCCTCTAACGACCCAGGACCCAGCGGTCCCCCGTCCGCCGCCGCAGTTCCATATCTCAACTGAGGCTCAGCCAAGATACAAGGACCCAGCAGTTCCAGGCGTTCCGCTTGCTGGATCCTCGGGCTCGCCGTTCCGGCGCCCCGAAGATGACCTTCATATTTGGAGGCGGGTGTTGGCCAAATTAATCTGGTTCGCGGGCGCCATGACGGATTTCCAGGATCACGACTCGATCACCGGCGTGGGCATACCGAATGAGATACGGCGGGATAATCGCCAATTCGCGGCGGCCAAGGCTGATGGGCCGCCCCCGATCTGGTGATGTTTCAAGGCTGCGGGCCGCGCTCACAAGCCGGGCGGCCAGCCGCTGGGCCGCCAGGGGCTGAATTGGGCGATATAGGCGCGGATCGCGCGAAGCTCGGAGGCCGCGCCGCGCGTCCAGACTACTTGAACCACGATGGCGGAGCAGGCTTCTCGTCGGGCGTGCCCCAGGTTTCGAGCCAAGCGCAAACATCGTCGTTCGGAATAAGCCGCCCCGCCTCAATGTCCGCCAAAGCCTCGGCGTGCCGCCGGGCGTCGGCCTCCTCATCGACCTGGTCGAATATGGACGGTTCGGGCTTCATGGACTGCATTCTAGCATGGAAACAGCCACAAGAAACCAGCCTCGCGGATCAGGCCACCTTGGCGATGTTCATCTCGATGTGCAGCCCCGCCGCGACCACCATGTTCACCAGGGTGTCGAGGCCGAACAGGTGGATTTTTCCGCGCAGCAGGTCCGAGACCCTCGGCTGCGTCACGCCGAGCCGGCGCGCGGCCTGCGCCTGGGTCCATCCCTGGCTTCGGATATGGTCCTCAAGCGCCATCATCAGCGCGGAGCGGAGTTTCATGTTCTCTGCCTGGGCCGGGGTGTCTTCAATTGCGTCCCAGACGCTGGCGAAACTGACGTTGCTCATGAGTTGAACGCCTTCAGCAAATCCCGATATCGTTTGGCGGCCACGTCGAGATCGCTCTTGTTCGTCGCCTGTATCTTCTTCTGAAAACAGTGCAGCACATAGACAGTCTCGGCGAACTTCACCACGTAGAGAACTCGGAACGCGCCGCCCATATCCCGAATCCGAATCTCCCTGACGCCCGACCCGACCGCGCTCATCGGCCTCCAATCGCTCGGATCGCGGCCGTTCTGCACCTTGTCCAATTCATAGCCCGCATCGCGTCGCGCGGAGTCGGGAAAGGCGCGCAGATCATCAAGGGCGCCGCCGCAAAACTTGATGGCTTTGGCAGCGTCAGTCATTGGGTGGATTTATACAATATTTTGTATGGTTCGGCAAGACGGTTGGTCGGGAGGGGCGACGAACTCACCGGACTCCGAGGCCCGTGAGGCCCGTGAGGCCCGTGAGGCCCAGCTTCAAAACTTTCTTTCGGAAGAACTGGCGTTACAAACGCCAAAGTATGATGCATCGCGGATATTGCCGTCGATCCACTCAGAATGAACGCTGCCCGAAAAGCGGCCGGTTGCTCGATCGATTACTATTGATTCAGTGGCCACTTTGGCATCTGGATCATTCCACTGGTTGGTCAGAAATATCTTTTCAGGTGTCGTTTCTGCCTTGTAGAGAAATCTCGCGTCTGCGGATGTCTGGGGGATTTCCTTCGGATAAACGCGAGCAACGCCATTCTCCGAAATCTCCACGGATTCAATAAAATTCGGAATCTGAACGACCGTTGATTTTCCTCCCTCTATCATTTTTGACGAACCGCCTTGCGATGCGCACTCCAATGAAAAGGATGACACTCGTCCCTCCACAGTCCCACCTATTGCGAAGCTAACGACGGTTAGTCCTGCAATAAAATGGGGGATCGAACTTAGCATAATAAGTCTCCACGACTGGGAACTGAAACCCAATGCTATGGGAAACAACCGAGGAACGCGGCGTTAACGCAGGCCTAAGGCTCGCTATATGGAAACGAAATACAGCTCCCCGCTGGTCTTCGGTGGCAAAGATTCCATCCCTCGCGGCACTGAAACGCCTTTGTCCCTAAGGCGATAAACTAAATCGCGCAGATGCGGCAATAAGCTCTGGATTGCCTCATCGCGTGTCCAGCCAAATTGCTGCTCAATCTGAAATCCGGGCACCAACGCCTTAAAGCCGGCCCCCTCAATGTCAGTATAAATTCCAATCCTGCTCACAGCCAATTCCCCGAATCAAAGAAAAGTATGATATAATCAACGATCAGGGTTTGGCTGCAAGTCTGTATTCAAAAGCGGACAGATTTGGGCAGCAAGCCGCCTTACGCCCCCTACCTCGTAAACTTCTGAAACTTCAGCCGCTTAGGGATCAAGCTATCCGCCCCCAACCGCCGCTTCTTGTCCTCTTCATAGGCCTCGAAGTTGCCCTCGAACCATTCCACGTGGCTGTCGCCCTCGAATGCCAGGATGTGGGTGGCGAGGCGGTCTAGGAACCAGCGGTCGTGGCTGATGACCACGGCGCAGCCGGCGAAGTCTTCCAGGGCCTCTTCCAGGTTTTGCAGGGTCTCGATGTCCAGATCGTTGGTGGGCTCGTCCAGCAGGATCAGGTTGCCGCCCTCCGCCAGGGTCTTGGCCAGGTGCACGCGGTTGCGCTCGCCGCCCGACAACAGGCCGACCTTCTTCTGTTGATCGCCGCCCTTGAAGTTGAAGGAGCCGACGTAGGAGCGGGTGTTCACCTCGCGCTTGCCCACCATCATGATGTCGGTGCCGCCGCTGATTTCCTGCCACACGGTGTTGGAGTCGGTCAGGCTATCGCGGCTCTGGTCCACATAGGCCAGCTTGACCGTCTCGCCGAGTTTGATGGAGCCTTGGTCGGGCTTTTCCTTGCCGGTGATCAACTTGAACAGGGTGGACTTGCCGGCGCCGTTAGGACCAATCACCCCGACAATGCCGTTAGGCGGCAGCTTGAAGGAGAGGTCCTTGAACAGCAGCTTGTCGCCGTATTCTTTTTCCAGGCCGCTGACCTCCAGCACCACATTGCCCAGACGCGGGCCGGGCGGGATCTGGATCACGGCGTGGGTCTGGGCCTGACGGGCGTTTTCCTGCTCGTCGACCATCCGCTCATAGGCGGCCAGACGCGCCTTGCTCTTGGCCTGGCGGGCCTTGGCGCCGGAGCGCACCCATTCCAGTTCCCGGGTCAGGGCGCGCTGGCGAGCCTCGGACTCCGACTGCTCCTGCACCACGCGCTTTTGCTTCTGCTCCAGCCAGCCGGAATAGTTGCCCTCGTAGGGAATGCCCTTGCCGCGATCGAGCTCCAGCGTCCACTTGGTTACCTGATCCAGGAAATAGCGGTCGTGGGTCACCAGGATGACGCA